>JAAELB010000126.1 GCA_024227155.1 Desulfobulbaceae bacterium | reverse complement strand
GATATATGCATCGATATCAATGGTGAGCAGGGAACATATCTTGTCGTATGGATAGAAAGATAAACCATCCCGGTCTGCCACCAGGACAAGGAAGAAATACAACAACAATTCATCGTGGCTAAGGCTGGCCCAGAAGCCATGCCTGAGGAAGCGATGTTCAATGAAGGCGAAACTGCCCTTAATCTTTCGGACTCGGTTGCTGACAAGTGGATCTCTCATAAAATACCTCCGTTATGAGGGGACTGTATCGCATCAAGGCCTGTGGCGCTAACGAGTCCTTCTTTGCAAGATACTCTATCTTCCTGTTATTTTGATTGTTTTAACGTCTGACGCGTCCTTCTTTGCAAGATCGGACGCGTCAGTTACTGAAGGTTTTTTATGGTGTCTCTTCAAGTCTCGTTTTCGTTGTAGTTGTCGGTTTCGTTCACAATATTCAGGATTTCTCTCACGATACCGTTTCCAGTAATCTGGATTTTGTTGTCGCCAGGCACGCTGGCTTTCCTCCTTGTTTTCCTTGTGATCAGAATCCATCTGCTGCTTGTTCTGTTGCCATTTATTTTTTCTGGCTTGT
>JAAELB010000125.1 GCA_024227155.1 Desulfobulbaceae bacterium | reverse complement strand
TGAGCTGACTGAGTTAATGTTAAAGGAATGTTTACAATGAAAAAACTTAACCTGATAATTTTTATTTTTGCCATATACTTTCTTGGGATAAATCCTTGCTTTGCTTTTCCTGAGAAGTTTGTTGATGATTCCGGCAAAACTTTTATAATTAAAGAAATACCTAAGCAGGTTGTTTCTCTAGTGCCTGGGTTAACAGAAATAATTTTTAAACTGGAGGCTGGCAAATCTCTCAAGGGGATTACCTATCACACTGTTTTTCCATCAGAGAATTCAGCAATAAAAATTGTTGGGGGTTTTTTTAATCCATCAGTGAATGCAATTGCGGAACTCAACCCTGATGTTATTTTTATTTCAAGCCTTCATACTGAAGTAAGAGAATATTTCAAAAATAAAGATGTGAAAATCATTGAACTTGGAACATCTTCAGTACCTGATGGAATAGAGACTATAATGCTTCTTGGAAAAATTTTTAATAAAAAAGAAAAGGCTCTTCAAATTAAAAAGGAACTTGATGATCAAATCGATCTTATTACAGAAAAACTTAATTTTATTGACCTTAAAAACAGAAAAAGAGTTATGAGGCTTATGGGCAGGGATAAAGTTATGACACCGGGA
>JAAELB010000124.1 GCA_024227155.1 Desulfobulbaceae bacterium | reverse complement strand
GTGAGTAGGTGGCTGTCGGTGATGAGTGTTTTATACAGAATATTCAACAGAAGCTTTCAGGTAAAATTCCCGGTCGTTCAATTGTATCTAAAGATGGGACAACGTCATTACATGAATCTCAGTCGTCTTACAGCACTCTTTTTTGGGGGATAAAAGGGCCCTCTAAGCACAGAAAATACCTATTTAGTGCAATTAAATACCTAGAAAGATGAGTGTTATCTTGGTCCGACCCGATACGCCAATCGATACGCCATACGCGCCGATACTCTACGCAATTGCCGAATTGATAGGCTTAATCAGTCCTGTAGGCGGTCGAAGGATAGGGGCAAACGTAATGGTATATTATCCTTCAGCGAGCTTAACTGATGACGAACAAAATCGATTGGACCAAAAGCTTCGTTTCTGTGATCCTGGTATTAGGATTACTAAGCTACGAGGTGTTCTCGATTTAGAAAAAGTATTAACAACAGTAATAGATGACTCTGTTGTTAAAGGAGGTGCTGGAAGCCGAGAGGCTTCCTGCCTATCCGGTGTTCTAAAAATAAATCCACCTGAGCAAGACTTGAAAAGTATAACACAAAGAGTTATAGTCTGTTAATGAAAAAGCTATGTACAAAATGGTTTATTAAATGGGCTTCTAAAGCAAATTTAAGCAACCAAAATCTTCTTGAATCTATCGATGATCTTGAAAAAGGATTGTCAATCGCCGATTTAGGCGGAAATATTTTCAAGCTCCGTGTGAAAAGACCAGGCAAAGGAAAAAGTGCTGGATTCAGAACAATTGTAATATACAAAAAGAAAGATAAAGCAATTTTTCTCTACGGTTTCGGTAAAAACGAAAAATCGAATATTAGTAAAACAGAATTACAGTATTTTAAAAAAATGGGTAACGACCTGTTGGTGCTTAACAGTAAGCAACTCACAGGCTCCATAGAAAAACAAATTTTGTTTAATCTGGAGGTATCAGAATGAGAAATTCAATAAAAAAAGCAATCGGTGAAACTGTTCAAAGTTTGGTTGATTCAGGAATAAAAACCTCATTTACCGAAAAAGAACTCAATACTCTGGGTGTTACAGTTCCAGAAATTCAGCTTACTACCAAGCAAATTAAAGAAATAAGAGAAAACTTAAATCTGAGCCAACCAGTATTTGCCAAGCTATTGAATGTAAGCCCGTCTTCAATAAAACAATGGGAACAAGGAAAAAGACAACCAACTGGTGCTACACAAGTCCTTCTTGACCTATTAAAAAGGTCACCACATATTCTCGACTACAGGTTAACCTCCTAAAATATTTACAAAAAACATAACCCTTAAAAGACCACCCCTTGTCAACGGAAAACACCACTCCATTACGATTTTAAGTAATTTTTTCTCGTTTCCGTTGACGTCGCATCTTTGGTAAACGGTTAAACTCTTCTGTCTTGGTATTCTATCTTCAGGTTACAGGAAATCCTGCACCATACACTTATTGAGGTTCTACCATTTGTATTTCGAGGTATTTCAAACCGATCAGTTAGTAGATAAACTGCTGAGAATGGGCCTATACTCAGCTCGTCGGAAGCAGTTTAGTAGAAGGGGTCAAGTCCGCTTTTAACCTTTGCTAACTCTGTTATAGTTTAAAGCATGCCTATCCGATTAGCACAGGTTGGCTATTAAAATTTCGATTAAAGCGTCGATTTTGGAGAATAGTGTCTTGCGACTATTATGCGATAGAATGCTACCTGTCTGTAGTTGCTGGCTACGCGATCTTCTATTAAGAGACACAAACACATCCAACTCCTGCGAAATTAGCTAAACCTGTGTTAGCCCAGGATAGGCATAGTTTAAACTTCATTCCGATTTTTCACTCTCTGAACAGCACTGTTCATGCACCGGGATCTTTTAGTCGTAATGGTCGATGCATGTCTTATATTGTAGTTTACCCCTTAGAGTCAAAAGCGGATTTGACCCCTGCCATAATGAGATTCAGAAACCTCGTAGAAAAAATGTGCTTAAGCTCATCAAAAGCTTGCACGATTGACAGGGTTTGAAACCTACGATGCATTTCGAAAAGTTCACTTGGAATTAGTAACCGAAGCACTGGTTAAAGGTAATAACCCCCGACAAGCTGACTGGACTGAAAGAATAGCAGTGGGGAGTAGAGAATTTGTTGAAACAATTAAAGAAAATCTTGGTTTACGTGCCAAAGGGCGGAAGATACTCGAAAGTGATGGAGGATTTCAACTGCGGGAAGAAGTTAATACCTATAATGCCAATTCTGATAGCAATTATGACAACATAGGAGGTCAAAGCACCTTTTATTGGCATGTTAATCACGAATTTATAGATAGTTAACGTGGCCCGACCCCAATTCCCTCCCCAATTCCCCCAATTCCCAACCGGTTCGATGATCATATGCCATTAGGTGTGGGAACCGTTGATTGGAAAAAAGCCGTAAGGCTATTGAAGGCCAGCGGATACGACAGCACCATTACTCTGGAAGTATTCTGCAATGATCCAGACATGCAGTACAAATACCTGGATATGAGCCGTAGATTGGTTCTGGAACTTTGGGATTAGAAAGGAGCAGATATCAAACAATTATTAGACAGACCGCATAGACACTAATCACTAATAGAAACCGTTAAACGGTTTTCTAAAAGATGCCCCATGAAACAGGTTAATAAGTGTTGTGAAATCAAAAACTGGTCTGTTTATCGCCCTCTGTATCGCATGGGCATAAGGAGGCATATTGGAACACTCAAGAACAATTGAGCTAATCTCAGGATGATGTTGTACAAGCTCCGAGGCTGTTTCAATCATCTCCTTTTCAATATTTTCAGAATCAAGCTCAGGCTCTTCAGCTAGAATGGGGGAACTGAAATAAGGTTTATCTTCCATTCCCCTGATTTCTATGCGATCGCAATCTTTCACACCTGCAACATCAAGAAGATCAGGAGTCAGTTTCTTTTTATTAGCACAAATGACTCCTATCTTCTGATCTCCACCGATAGTTCTTTCCAGAAGAGGAATCTGAATCAAGGAGGACATTATTACAGGGACATGGAGTGCCGCAGCCACCTGTCTTTGAAAGTGAAGCATATACCCGCAGTCGCTGGTAATTGCCCTAACGCCCATTTCTTCAAGTTCCCTGGCAGTTTCAACCACCTTTTCAGTCAAGCTCAAATCACCTTTATTGATCAGGCGTTCCAGCGTTACACCAGGGACAGTTTTATAAATAACAGGGTAGTTGTATGTTGAAGCATTACCCACATCTCCGGGGATAAAAGGTGTGCTGCAATCAATAAGCAGTATCCCTATCGCATGGCCGTAGCTTTCAACACCTCTTCTTACCTTGTAAATCATCGTCTTTATCTTCCTCTTAATACAGCTTTAAAAACGTGATCGATCTCACTTAAACAAATTTGGGACCCACAGAGTTATTGCTGGAACATAGGTAATAAGCAATACGACCATAATATTAGCAGCTAAAAATGGCAAAATCGCCCTGCTGATTTTTTCCATTGGGGATTCGGAAATAATTGATGCTGCAAAGAGACAGCAGCCGACTGGCGGCGTCGCAAGTCCGGTAATGAGATTGATACTCATAAACAGTCCAGCGTGCAGTGGATCAATACCCAACATGTTGAACAGAGGCAGGAGGACCGGGGTGACAATCATGATAGCGGGGATGGAATCCATAAACATTCCCAAGCCGAAAAGCATCAGATTAACCATCAGCAGGATCTGCCATTTTGAGGCGGAACTGTCCATGAGCAGATCGGCGAAGAGCTGGGGAGCCTGCTCGTTGGAGAGAGCCCAGCCAAACAGGGCCGCCGCCGCGATAATGATCGATACACTTCCGGTTTCAACAGCGGAATCCCTGATTACAGAGAGAAGCCGCTTGAAGCTCAATGTGCGGTAAACAAAAAGTGAAATAAAACCGGCGTAAAAAGCTGCAACCACTGCGGCCTCAGTTGGGCTGACCACTCCAAACAGGATGCCGCCGAGAATAATCACCGGCAGTAACATGGCAAGTGCTGCGTCCCTGATAATTATGAAGGCTTCAGCTGGACCTATAGTCTCTTCTCTTCTTGGCAGGTCGTGCTTTATGCTATGAATCTTGACCACGGCCATCTGCGAAATCCCGACCATCAGGCCGGGAATAGCACCAGCCAAAAACAGATCCCGGATGGAAACCTGGGCAATGGAGCCGTATATGATGAACATGAGGCTCGGGGGAATAATCGGCCCCATAGTCGAAGAGGCGGCCGTGACAGCAGCGCTGAACCTTCTTGAATAACCTTTTTTAACCATGGAAGGTATCAAGATCGAACCGATGGCGGTTGTGTCAGAGATAGCAGTTCCAGTAATGCCCCCGAAAAACATACTGACTACGATATTGACGTAGGCAAGGTTGCCCTTGACCCTTCCCACCATCAGGTCGGCTACTCGGATCAGCCTGTCGCTGATACCCGCTTCTGACATGATCCGCCCGGCGAGAATAAAGAATGGTATTGCCAGCAGGATGAAGGAGTCAAACGAACGCAGCAGCCTGACCACAACGATATTGAGGGGTAAGTCAACACCAAAATAATAGACAAGGGTCGAGGCCAGCAAGGCAAAGGGGATCGGGACACGAATCGCCATCAAGACAAAAAAACAGACAATCATTAAAAAAATGTAAAGCATAGTAAATCCTATTTCCGATCCTTTAAACGGATAAGCTGCTGGAATATAAAAATCATCATGATCACAGCGCAAAGCGGTACAGCCAGATAGACGACACCAATGGGAAAATGTACCAGGATAGGTGAATGTACATGCCACATGCTCACCACGTGTTTTGCCCCCATGACAGTAAGTACAAGACACAGAAACAGCATCGCTGAGTAGTGGACAAGATCGAAAACAAGCTTCAGTCTGTCGGATGCACGTTCATAAAACACTTCAATTTGTGCGTGACTTCCTTCAATATACGAAACGGCGGCACCGAGCAGGACAATATGGATGTAGGCGTAACGTGTTATAGTGTTGGACCAGGCAATAGGTTGGTCGAAAAAAAAGCGGAGGATAATACTGGCCGCGAGTATGAGCCCCATTCCTATCAGAAGAACCGATATGTAGAAACAGCTAATAGATTTGGTTACCCGGACAACTTTTTCCGGAAATCCATCCGGTAATTCTTTTGCAAACGAGTTATCTTCCATTACATATATTTCCTTCCACCGGTCTTACAGTTTTACCGTGAGTGGATATACCGGCCCCTTTATCCATCCAACGATGGGCAAAGGACCGGCAAAATTACTGTAAAGACAGCCTATTATTTTTTGTACGCCTTGGGCATCCTTGCCGCAGGATCAAGGTACTGGATCTCATCATACCATGCTTTCCAGTGTGGTTTTTCGGCAAACCACTTGGCATATACCTTTTCAGATGCCTGCTTGAACGGGGCAGTGTCAGGATAAGTTATGTTGCCACCTTCAGCTTTTACCTTTTCTATAGCTTCCTGCTCCCTTGCATACTGCCATGCATCGGTCAGTTCAATGGCTTCATTGGCAACTGAACGGACGATTCCCTGCTGCTCGGCGGTCAGTTTTTTCCAGGTTTTGGGAGAGATGAACACAACTTTCTGGGTCCACATCTGGCGCAGGATTGCATAGTTTTTAACAACCTCGCTCATCTTGAAGATATTATTGCAATACACCCCAAGATCGTCGGCATCAACGAGACCCGTCTGCAAAGAGGTGTAGAGTTCACCCCAGTCAGTTGGAGTTACAGTAAAACCAAACTGGCTATAGATATCGACAAAGAGAGGATTTTGCATGCAGCGAAGCTTGGTCCCCTTGGCGTCTTCAATGGTGTTAATTGGCTTGGTACTGGCGATTGCAAAACCGTTGCAGTCTGAGTAGATCCCAAGAGCAATCAAGCCAGTTGCTTTTTCCAGTTCGGCAAGAATCATTTTGACGACTCCGGACTGTCTGGCAACGTTATAGTGGGCTGGGCTCTTGAAAAGATACGGCAGCTGGAGAAACTGGATATCTTCATAAAATCCTGCAAGATGGCCAGCTGAGTTGGTGTCCACGTCAACAGTGCCGGATTTGACAAATTCCATTGCCTCTTCCTCACTGGTGGTAAGGGTTCCCGGGTAAATGGAAACCTTGACAGCACCGCCCGTTCTCTTTTCAAGTAATTCTTTGAAACTTTCAGCAAGCAACTGGTCAGCATCATAGACATTGTTTTGATGAGAGAACTTCATCTTGACGGTCCCGGCTGCGATAACAGCCGTGCTGGTCAGTGCCAGCATCGACAGTGCCACCAGTGTGCACATGGTGTTTTTGAAATGTTTGGCTGAATTCATGATGGTGTGGCCTCCTTTTGGTGTTCTGCTAAGATTTTGCCGCATGTGGAATTGCAGCGTTTTTTGCAGCTAATAATTAACTGCAGTTTTTTCATTTTATTGAGCAGATGCAAGAATATCTTCAAGCCGGTTTCCTGCGGCCTGATGTTCAAGTATCTCAATTGCTTTTTCCGCAACGACACTTCCTGCCTCTACAGCGGGAAGGCCTCCTGCATAAATGTTGGTGATGAGGGTATATTCGTAACCTATACCGGGATTGCCGCTATAGTCTGCGGCCTCCTGTTGAGCCGGGCTGTCGCCAAGGCGAATGGCCAGATATGCGGACAGGCTTCTGGAGGATAAAGCATCTCCGCCGGGTCGTTCCCCAATCAGGAGGATTAACAGCCGCGGTTTCAAGATATTTCCTATTTCCTCAACCAGTTTTACTCTGCCGAAAGGCACAAGAACAGGCTGACCCATGCTGTAATCCCGACTGGCAAGCCCATCCTGAAGGATAGGCAGCAGGTCGTCTATATTGTGGTGGACCGCTTCAGCACTGAGCCCATCTGCAACAACAATCTGGACATCAGTGTTCTCAGAAAAGAGCGCTTCGGTAGTTTCAGAACGGAGGCGGGAACCGAGTTCGGGGTTTCGCAAATGATCGGTTTTGCTTTCGGCTGTGGTAGTAAAGATCCGGAAGTTAAATGGTTCCAATTCAGCAAACCTCAGGCCACAATGAACGGCCTCTCTTCCCACGGCCTGGTTTGCCCTGAGAATCCGTTGTACACGGTTCGCTGGCCGGGGACCGGCATTCTCAAATCCGGGAGCAGAGGGAAGCGATTCGTGAAGACGCAGAAATTCTGCATCCGATTGGATAAACAGGCGGGGGTTACCCCAGTTCGGGCCACGACTCACCTTGCCGTCCGGTGTTTGCTCGAATATTCCATGGGAAACCGCCCAGAGCAGAAATTCCGGTGCGGGATTTCGATTATAGGTTTCCCGCATGGTCTGGTCGTCATGTCCGGAATTGACAAAATGGGCCAGCATACGATCACATCCTAAGTACACATCCATAAAGAAGTTTGCGCCGGCGGCGGTGGCCAGCTGTACTGCCATCTGCTGTCCTTCAAGATGGGACTCGGAGTGCAAAGTATAGCTGGGGCTGATCCCCATAGGCAGACCGAGGATCTTCCCCATAAAATGATCTTGCAGGGTGGAAACCATCAGTTCAAAGTCATTGAGATGGGTTTCAGGGCCAATAAAGCCAGTGGCATTGTTGACCATAAAGGGGTCATAACGGCGGCAGAGCCCGTAGCAGAGTGCCTCGCATGTGGTCATATCGATGCCGTTGTGCTTTTTGTAGGTCATTTCACTTCCCTGGCCAGTCTCGAAATACATGAACTGATCTGCTATTCCAGCAAGAGGACCACGTTCTGCCATAATGGCGTAAGCCTGGTCCATATACTCCACTGTTACATCAAACTCCTCGGTCAGGGTGCACTCTGTTCCGGCAAAACTCTGAAAAAGAATCTCTACCGGTGCCCCCTGTTCAAGAGCAGCCAGCTGGGTCTTCACATGGCCGAGAACACAAATCTGAGACGGAGCACCTGTTTCTCGCCGAAGCTTATCAAGGTGGTTGAGGATTCTACTGATATTGTCAACAGATCCCTCCGATGGATTGACTCCGATAAGACAATCACCCATGCCTAAACTGAGATCGTTGTAGACCATCAGTGAAATGGCGTCGAGGTTATCACTTGGGTGGTTGGGCTGGAGTCTGAAGGAGAGGCACCCCGGCAAACCGATCAATGTTCGGGCCCTGGTCGGTTTGGCAATTTTTCTGGGGAGAAAGACCAGCTCGTGAACATCCATTATCTTGGCAAGAGCCGAGGCCATCACTGGCGTTAAGGCCTTGCCGATTTTTTCAATCTCACTACCGGTGCTCACCAGCAGCCGGTCTTTTAAGTCACCTAATGTTACTGCTGAAATCTCAGAAAAACGTAGTGTATCAATCTCATAACCCGCCCGCATAACGTCGTCTATCATGCCATTTTCATCTGTCAGCGGTGTGTCGTAGAGGTGCTGGAGAGTGAGATCCGAAAGGATTGATCGGGCCGCTTCCCTGGCCATTTCGTTTTCAGCTGCGAGTCCAGCGGTGCGATCCCCGGCTTTACTGATGTCAGCGGCACCGAGGAGTTTTTTTAAGCCCCTGAAATGGAATTGGCGGTCAAGAAGTGTAGTGGCGTAGACCTCTTCTGGGCCGGGGGTGGGTACATATATGTCATTAAGCGCTAAAATTGTCTTCATGTGACTGTCTGTTACATAATGGTGATTGTCGAGTGCCTTATTGCACTCCGTAAAACGATACCGGGACTATATTGTTAAAATTTCGTCCGATATTGACAAAATGCGCGTTTCTATCGGAAATTTCGTCAATAACTATCAGGTTTGTGGCCAGCTTTCGCCAGTTGGTTGCATAGTTTCCAAGGGATTTGCCGAAGTTATTCGGGGCCAGCAATACGAGGGGCGTATCAGGTGGAAACTTTAAAGTCTGCAGCCCCTCACATATTTTTTGTCCAAGACTCTTGACCCGTTCTCTCTTCTCCACAACCGGTCCCTGAAGAATGGATGATGGTTGAAAGGTTTCAATAGCTGAGATGATTTGTATCGCTCCCCCACCACTTCTAGCTACAAGTGCGAGAAGCTGTTCTATTTTAGCCTCTCCCTCTTCCATGGATATTCTCCCAACAATCGGCAGGTCCTGGAGCGGCAATATTTCTCTTTTTGGCAAAAACAGGGTTGAACCGGAAATTTCAGTACTGTGAATGGCCAGCCCGTAGACTGTCGCCCGACCCATATTTTCCGGAATAAGGCTCGTAACAGATACTGATAAAAGTGGAGATTTCGCAATGCGTATTGCCAGATCGATACCTAGATCACCATAATGGGTGGTTCCGGGCAGGGCATTATTCGTCGAGTACAGATAAATAAGTTCTCCTACGCCGCCAGAAAACGTGATTGTAGGCTTTTGCTCATCATTTTTTACGGCTAAGGGAACCTGTGTATGGGCTTGCATTGCAGGTTCAGTGGAGAAATCAGCATCTCCGCTGACAATTGTTTCCAGCATAGCCAGGTAAAAATCAAGTACAGCATCCCGTTCTGCGAAACTGAGAATCTCGCCTGTCGTTCGAAATATGCCCAGATGCTGCAGCAATATACGAGCGTAATCTGAGATCGCGGTAAGTATGTAAGTACCTGGTTCAAATTGAAAATGACGTGCCCCCACATAATAGCAACCGGTGGTGAGAACATTACCATTTAGCCCTAGAGCCGGATTAGTTGTACCACCACCTATGTCCAGGTTAATAATGGGACGATCTGGGTTACATCGTGAAAGGGCTGAGCAACTGCCCATAAATGCCAGCCAAGATTCCAGGCAGGGATCGGAGGCTGTGGCAATGATAGCATCTCCAACCCTTTCCTTGACAAGTTGTGCAATCCGACCTGCATTGTGTTTTTCAGTGGCAAGGCCGGTGATAATAGCACCTCCTGAAAACAGCTCCTCAGGAGTGACGCAACTCTCCTGTAGCCACCTATGCAGATACTTTTGAAGGGCGCCTTCATCAATTCGGTTCCCCTCAAATGGCGTAAATATAGGCTCTGAGCGGTAGACTATTTCCGGATTACCAAAAGTCATCCTTCCGGTTGCGGTACTTCTGCCAACTCGGGCATGGGCAACAATGGCGCTGGAAGTGGTTGAACCGAAATCCAAACCAATCATGGTGACCACTTCTTTTCTAGGTACTTGTTTCGCTCCTTTTCCCACGTAACTCCACGCCATTGCCCTAATTTATCTTTGCCAGCATTGATGGCTACACTTGACTACTGATATACCAACTGATATACCAGCGGTCAAGAAAGGATTTTACAGACAAAGATATAATTCACTAACCCGAATAAATCGGAATTTTTATAATGTTTGGATAAGTGCCTTGTGGGTAATTTAAAGTTCTTATTTCAAAATACTCACCTGATTTCTCGGAGTCTGCGCTTACCTGTTTTTTATGACAGTAGTTCAGGAGTAAGGCACTAATGACCAAAAATAAGATTATATTGATTTATGGAACTCCCCCCGCAAAGGGGTAACTTAAAGTTTAGACAGTTCCATTTTCAAACAAGATTGATTATATTGGGCCCCTGCATGTCACGCATATCTTACCGATATTAAGGTTAAATGAGAGAACAACCAAAGGATGCAGATGAGCAACACCAAACAGGCAGCGTATGAAAATCTTCGATACCGTATTATTAGCCAGCTCCTTGCTCCGGGGGAGCAGTTAAAGGATAAAGAACTCATGGAACATTACGGCATCGGCCGTACTCCACTGAGAGAGGTGTTCCTCGAGCTCCAAAACGAAGGACTCATCAAACGGGTTCCTCGTTCAGGGACCTGGGTGGCTCCCATAGATTTGCATTTTTTGAAGCAGATTACAGAAATCAGAATTGGCCTCGAAGGTATCGCAGGGGAATATGCTGCAGAACGAATAACCGAAGAGCAGTTAGACAAGCTGGATTCTATTTTGAAAAAAGCGAAGACTATAAAAATAGACAATAACGGTGATTATGAAGATCTCTTAAAATATGAGTCTGCATTCCATGATGTGGTATATGCCGCAACGGGCAACCCCCAATTGGAAAAACTTCTCCATAACTATCAAAGTGTCGGAGCAAGATTCTGGCACTACCTGGTTTTTAGCCGGGAGGAAATGACAGAACAGTTTGAGAGCCATAAACAGATGTTTGCGGCACTCAAAGAGCGTGAGCAAATGTTATGCAGAACAATAGCTGAGAATCATATCCGCGCATATATGGGTATCATCAACAGCAAAATAGAGCAATCTAACCGCAAAAGAATGCAGCAAAGATAGTAACCGTTCACCAGCACCCCATTATCGTCCGATCAGGCCTCCTGGCATAGCCAACTATAGCCAGGAGACCAGCTTGAACGAACCTGGGCACTGGACGAACGGTTACGGACTCTGGTTATGCACTCTTTTGAAGGGGGCGGTGAACGGTTACCAAAGATAAATCACAATATTTCACAATACCCGCATTCACAAACTAAGTGATTGCTTAGTGATATGGGATTAATATGAGTCGAAAATGGGTTGAGGAGCTTTGGGAGTAATAATAAGGGTGATAAGTAGTTGCTTTGTAATCCCACCCTAACTTTTTCTCAAAATCCTTCCAATCAGTCATTAATCTCAGCAGCCTATCTTATACCAACCGTTCTTTCAAGCAGGTTTTGGCTGTCCAAAAGGTTACACATCAGATTCAAAGTGAAAAGTTGTTGATGCTGCCCTATTACAGCTATTTTTAGCACACCTCTCCACTGGCGTCTTTTAAGGTTTTTTAGGTAAGGGGTCAAGTCGGCGTTTGACTCTTTTTGCAACTCTTTAATAACGAAATAATACACCGGATAAACCGGTGATCATCATGTTAAATTGAAACATAAGCAACGTACAATTTGGGAACAACTTATGGATAAAACGGTTCATTGCAAATGCAAATCAGGGTGTGATAGTAGGCGATGTAAATGTCTGAAAAATGGTGAGCCATGCGATGATAAGTGTGGGTGTGTGAATTGTAAAAACCCTCTCAATGGGATAAATATTGAGGGTCTGTCGACTTGTGTAATCCAAAATATTGCAGAATTTAAAGAACTGTCAAAAGAAGATTTACAAGAAAATCATGAGTTGCCTTGTGGTTGTGAAGAAGTGCCTTTGAATAAACTTCTTAACGATTATTCTTGCTCAAAATGTGGCGAAATATATTGGTACTCATTCTGTTGGGATGAAGTGGTTCAGGATAGTTGTACTTGGCATTGTGATATATGTGTAGAATGTAGAGATTGGAGAGAATGGCATTGTCCTAACTGCAATAAGTGCACATATGGAGTAACCCTACCATGTGAACATTGCGGAAGTAGAGAAAGGTAAAGCTGTATTCTATTCAAAATGCCAAATAATGCCGTTAAGTAGAAAAGCAAATATTTCTAACAAGAATGTAAACGCTGACAAACTATTTCATTGGCGTTAATCTATCAACATAATAAAAAGAACGAATTTTACATGAATATAAGAATATTCTTCCTAATATTTATAATTTCCTTTTTTTCCACCTCATGTTCTCAAGATGAAGCAACGCAAAAAGAACTCGTTGAAATCAAACAATTGCTCATTGAAATAAACCAAAAACTAGGTGACGATCAACAAAAAACTACTACTACTAATACTGGTGCAATTGATAACTACCAAGCAAATTTTGGTTTTAGAGAAAAAGGGGCGGATATCGATGAATTAAATAAGATTATACTCCCAGAAAACCCGTCTCAAAAGCAAGTCAAAGATTACATAAGAAAAATTGGAGTTGTATCAGCAAAACAAAGGTCATATTCAGAAAGAGACCCTCAAGTTTACTTGCTATCCCAGATCGGTAACGAAAATTTGGAGTTGTTACTAAAAGCAAATCTTAATCACCAAAGTAAATTTTATGCCATTCCCGCGATAACAGATCTTGTTGAAGCAAAAGATAAAGATTTGATACTCAAATACCTTCCTTTTAATAAAGATTTAGTAAAAGTTGTTATTCAAAATAACTGGGAGAAAGATGCTAAGCTAATTTTATATAATGAATTGCGAGAAGTACCACATTATCTTCCAACTGAATGGATCCGCGCAATCACAAACCTAGAAGAATCTTGTATATATGATGACCTTAAGCAATATCTTATACTAGGTTCCAACAAAAGCTGGACATATGAAACTATCAAAATGCTTCCAGATATTGAACTTGAAGATGCAATCTTTGAGGCATGGCAGAATGCTAAACGCGAAAAATGGTCACGAACCTCGTTTGCACCAATTGCTTTAGCGCATGGACATTCTGATGCTTTTCCGATAATTATCGAATCATTAGATAGTGCACCAAATGATCATGATGCAGTTAGACATCCTAGAAAGCATATCTTGCAATATACATATGCTAGGGGTAGCAATGATGATCTTAGAAATTGGTATTCAGAAAATAAAGACAATTTAGAGTTCGACAAAGAGAAAGGTAAATATATTTCCACTAAATGAAATTTTGTAATGAACTGGGTTAACCAGCCATTCCACTGGATTTCGCAAACAGCTGCGAAAGCCGACCAAACGTTTGTCCGGGTCGGACCGAAAGCGCCGATTAAAACCGGTAAAGGATAGAGAATGAAAGAGTCTTATGGTGAAGGTCTAGCAAATCACACCAGCCTTGAGTCATGCGGCAATTACAGTAAAGTGGTGGCTGAAGCGTTGACAGAGGGAAGCACAGGCGGGCTATTGAGCTCCGAAATCACCAGT
>JAAELB010000123.1 GCA_024227155.1 Desulfobulbaceae bacterium | reverse complement strand
TATATGGGAGTATAAAGGGCAAGCTGCTGTCTGATAAGATTAGCCACGTCAACAACGTTCTGTTTTGGAATGAGATTAGCGGTAAAGCGTTGAAGCCCCCCAATGATATTACTAGTTCGGGTGACAGCCTCACGCATGGCCTCAATAAGTTGGTCTTGTTCATCTCTGAGATTATCTGATTCTAGTACCAGCCGCTGCAGGCCCATATTAATGGCATTGAGTGGATTGCGAATTTCATGGGCTATGGTCGCTGTTGCCCGTCCGAGGGCTGCTGTTTCCCGCTCACTGGCAAGCATTCGTTCAAAATTTCTGGTTCTCTCTAATTCAGCTTGCTGCCGTTTAAACAGAATCCATGAAAAGAGAAGGGCAAGGGTAAAAAGAAGTACCGCAAATACGATAAATTGTTTTCGCAGTTGATCGCGTCGCTGAAGAAAGTTGGTCGCGTCAAGCCCGACGACTAAGGTGCCATTTTTCGTCTTTATCCTACTTTCAGCAGTAATAGTTCCTGATCGCGGAATCAGAACAACTTTACCCTCTATTTTTTTATTAACGCGACTCTCTTCCAATCGCACATAATGGATTCCGGGGAGATTAGAAAGATTACTAAGCAGGACAGGTAGAGCCGTTTTATTCTGTAACGCTAAAATCTGTTGTGCATCTAATCCTATCGAAATACAGAGCCCCAGAGTATTGCCTCCGAGATATCTAAGGATTCCACTTTTTCTATCCAGATTATATAGAACAGTGTTGAACGGCCCTATACATGGTGTCGGATCCAGCCATAACTGCGGCCCGGAAACAGTGGTACCGTCTTCTCTGGCAATACTAATTCCAAGCAACCCGGTTTCTACTGCCAAAGCTTCTAATTCTTGTACGGTAAGCCTGTCTATATTATCCAGGTATTCAACAAATTTTGCCTTTTCCAGAAGAAAAGCAGAAACAAGGGTATCAACGGTTTCTTTTGAGGCATGGGAATTAGAAATATTCTGTTCAATGATGCCAGCAACCATCCGTGAACGGCTAGATGAATTTTTCTGCAGATTTTTTCTAGTTATGGATTGTTGCCAGGTAAAAATGGCAAGTACCATTAAGGCAAGAAGGATCAGGCCGGTAAGCGTGGTAGCCCACGGCGGCAGAGTAGAAAGAAAAGATTGTGTTTTTGCGGAATCTGCTCGCACAGACAAGAATTAGTCTCCTTATTCAATAATCATCACTGTCCGCTGACTATTCCTCTGGCACAGGAATGAAGCCTGCTGCGGACTCCAGTAGGATCATGACGCCTTTTATTATACGCACCTCTGATCGAAACAGCTGAAAATAACGTATCATCACTGGTGGAAAATGCACCTTTAATTTCAGCCCTGTTCCCAACACGAACACAACAACCTTTCAGAGAACCTTCCCTCTGCCCACACATTATAGTTCTTTCGTCATACGAGACCGTGATGGTCGTTGTTGTCGGTTTTATAACATGGAGGGTAAATTGTTGGTTTGAATAATCAACTGAAATTATTTTGCCTTCAATAGATTGCATATTATTCCCGATTACCGGGGTACAAAAAAGTACCCCGGT
>JAAELB010000122.1 GCA_024227155.1 Desulfobulbaceae bacterium | reverse complement strand
TTCTTTAATTTCGAACTCATTTCCGGCCCGTATTTAGTACCCCCAGGTTGTAAGATTTTAGAATTCCAGCCCCCATCGTAGGCCTGCTCAACATCATCAAGGAAACCCGGGGTATCTTCTTCTGGCCATATTCTTGAGGTGGCTTTTCCTGAGATGGGATTTTCTCCCAAAATTTCAACCGCGGCCGACAAAAATTCCCCGCTGTCTATTCCCAGTTTGTTTTCGCGGACATGCTGCATTTCATGAGCAATGACATGGATCAAGTCCGCAATGGTAAGAAAAGCATCAGGACCAATCTCGACGATTGATTTACATGGAGGCTCTTCAGCTACTGTGTCGGTTCGACCATTTTTCAATAAATCGTTATTGTATTTAATGCTTTCCAATCCACCTTCGTCAAACATCAATTCTGGATAATAGTCCATGACCAGCGCAATGGCAGAATCTCTATCCTTACCAAGTGCTTGAATCATACCCCAGAGTGTTTCCGGACCGATAAAACCGGGGAGATCACCACAGTCAG
>JAAELB010000121.1 GCA_024227155.1 Desulfobulbaceae bacterium | reverse complement strand
TCTTATTTCTAATTGTTTCGTGGGTAGTAAGGTACCCACACACTGATAATGTTTTAAAATTGGAGTAAATGCCTCATTTATACATATCTTACGACGTTGAGTCATTTAATACTGTATCATAAGCGACCGACCAGTGGTCGGTTGTTCATGTTAGAAATGACGAGTCGATCAAATAGCGAGGGCATCAGAGAAGCGGAAATTTTACTTCGATTGGTAATGCGGTACTAAAGCGGCTGGCGAATGCCGATGCCGCGAACGAGTTGAATAGCGAAAGAAGAAGGGAGAGCGATTCGCGATCGTTAGCGATCGAATTAATGTTATTGTATTAAAGTCATACATTAGCGTATATATTTATATTGATTTCTCGATAACTAGTAGGAGTTATAAAACCTACAGTATATCATTTTGAAGGTAATTTTACGTACTTCAATTCTATGGTACTGCCGACTATTCCTTGAACAAACTGTGGGCGCTACAGGGCTATGCCTGCTGATCATATTACCAAGGCAATGTATTTACCAGATGTTTTTCCAACAGACTATTGATTGGTCAGCAGTCCATTTGTTGCATTTTCAGGTTTGATCCCTGAGTATGAGCGTCGGTTCCACATGCAGACATATACTTACCATACCTAATCAGTCC
>JAAELB010000120.1 GCA_024227155.1 Desulfobulbaceae bacterium | reverse complement strand
TACGGAAACTTTTCTGTCTATTTGCGATTGAAATTATCAACGATGCGGGAAGGTTTTAGTAGTAAAGCCAAATCCTGACGAGCACCTGCATTCAATTGACCAATCAGCGCCAGCCGAAAAATCTCACTACATGCAAAGTGACAAACGTTGAAAGCGCTGTGTATGTGCGGAGATTAATCAGTGTACAAGGGGTAAAAGACGTGGTTCTCTATTCGCAGCACCGGTACATGAATCGGGCCAGTTT
The DNA here is from genome assembly GCA_024227155.1 of Desulfobulbaceae bacterium. GTDB lineage: Bacteria > Desulfobacterota > Desulfobulbia > Desulfobulbales > Desulfocapsaceae > Desulforhopalus_A. The sequence continues at coordinate 330 of JAAELB010000120.1, read as the reverse complement.
ACACCGCGTAATAGCGAGAAAAGCCCCGGATGAAGAAGGCAAACATGGCGGCCAGTAAAAGTTATAAGAGAGAGATTCTTAGTTTCCTTGTAAGATATAGGATTTGTGATTGCGTATCACCTATTTCAACAGCAACCGGAGCGAGAACAAATGTTTATTTTGATATAGATAAAAGATGAAGCCGATTCATTTTAGCGATATACGTGAAGATTTCTAACTGGGACCACTACCAAAATATTAGGACTAGCACAGCGACAATAGTACCAAACCATTGAATATGAAAGGTAGGTGGTTCTTTCAAGAAATGACTAGATTTGTGATCTGTACATC
>JAAELB010000119.1 GCA_024227155.1 Desulfobulbaceae bacterium | reverse complement strand
TATTATAGCGGCGCTCGCCGTCGAATCCGGTCCTGTGTGGAGGGTTGTATATATGAGATTCGTCGCGAAAACGAGCTGGTTACCCGTGTTATCAATGAACGCATAAGACTTCACAATTGGTCATGTAAGTCATGTAATGCGGGGCACCAGCGTTATAAATCACGTGATTTCCTGTACGACTGCTGCTAATAGACCAGAAAGTGATAGATTCTTCAAGTTACTTTTCAAAGTTTTAGCAATATACGTGACCATTTCTAACTGGGACCACTACCAAAATATTAAGATTAGCACAGCGGATATAGTACCAGACCATAGATTACAACAGGTAGGTAGTTCTTTCAAGAAATGTCTAGATTTGTGAATTGTACATCGCCGTCAGGGCCTTTGTTTTGATTTCAACCCCCGACAGTGTTACTTTTACTCTAGTTTTAGTACCTTTTTCAAGCCGGATTCACGATGAGTTAGTCATGCCAGTCAAAAAAAAATGGTGGTGAATAATCCTTATATATCCTGCTCCATTCTTGTGGACAATTGCATGTAGAACAACATCTTATTACTCTAATAGAAACACAAATACAGGCGAAATAACAATTTGGAAAATTAGTTTCATAGGTAGATAGCTAGGTGACGGTACTCGATCTCTCAGCCAACACTCTACAGCCTCTAAAAAATCCGTACTGCATTACAAGAGAAGAACAACACAAGGCAAGATTGCAGTTGAAGAGCCCAAACTTTATGGGTGTAGCTGGATAGGTATGGTGGCTGAAATGAAATTAAGGATGAAGGGGGTGGCCACGGTGGGGTTCGTCCCGTGGGGGGTGGAGGGGGGTTGATTTTTTTTTTTT
>JAAELB010000118.1 GCA_024227155.1 Desulfobulbaceae bacterium | reverse complement strand
ATTTTCCAATACAATTTATTTGTGGTTAGGTCGATAATTGACTTAAAAAGCATAAATCGCATCATAATTTTAGGCTTCAATTTTTTTAAATCAATATTGTGTTTTGCAAGTTTAAATCTTGGTTCTTTAATGTTTCTATACATATCTTCATCTTCAAAAAGAGCATATTCATCTGTTGTAAGTTTTGGAATTACATAATCATCATATATTTTAGTGCCAAGCAGAGGGATTGTTAAGTTCGTTCCATAAACAGTAGATTTGATTTCCTTCATCAGGCCAATTGTTTTTTTAACATCTTCTTCAGTTTCATCTGGTGTATTAAACATGAAATTAGCAAAAGTTCTGAGTCCATATTTTCGACAAAGTGCAAATATTTTTATTGTGTCTTCAACCTTGATTTTCTTTTTCATCCGGTCGAGGCATTCCTGTGATCCCGACTCAACTCCAAAATCTATTTGAATGCATCCAGCTTTTTTCAAACGCTTAATCATATCCTCTGTTAGCAAATTAACTCTGGTTTCAAGCCCCCAAAACATACCTAAATTTTTAAATTCCAGGCAATCTGCAAATTCAAACACTCTCTCTTCTTTCAGGCAAAAGGTGTCATCCTGGATATAAAAGGAGTCAATACTATATTTATTTTTTAAAAACTCTATTTCTTCAACAACGGATTCTACCGGTCGATACCTGACTTTTTGTTGCCTGTTAGCACAAAAAGTGCACGCATAAGGGCATCCTTTAGTTGTAAAGATGTGGACCCCAGAAGCAGGCAGAGCCCTTACGACACTCCGATTTGGCTCTACATAGAATTCCATATCAATTTTTTCATAAGATGGTATTGGCATGTATTTTAATTCTGCATAAGATTCATTTTCGCTCTTAATAATATTTCCTTCTTTCTTATATGCAAGCCCCTTAATCCCTGCGATATCTGTCCCCTTTTTTTCTCGTCGCAACAGTTCAACTAAAAGTTCTTCCCCCTCCCCTATCGCCACATAATCAAAAGGGGATAGTTCATACAAAAAATCTTCTGGCTTGAGTCTAGCGTGTACACCCCCGACTATAATTTTTACATCCATGTGGTTTTTGATTGCTCCAGCAAGCTCTTTCACGGACCTATAATCAAATGTATAACAGGTAATACCCACATGGGTTGGGGATATATTCTTGAGCCGATTCACTATCTCTGCATTGATTCCACTGACTTGTTTCTTAGATAAATAAGTATTGTTAGTTTTTATCTTTTGATCGATAATATCTACTTCAATCCCATGTTTCTCCAGCCATGCCGAGATATATAACAAGGCGGTTGGGACTATATGCGAATTGGCCCTTGTCGCGGGTGATACCAAACATACCGATGGTTCTTTAAACATATTACCTCCACCCGAAATTTTCTACGGATTTTGGTTCAAAATCAAGGCGGCCGCGAATATCAAACCGGAGGTGCCAGCGAAGCCAATGCCTTGCGTGGTGAATACTCCCGTATTTCGAGGATTTGATATGAGCGCCCAACACCGAGTTTGGGCCAAAAGACTTTTTTGAGATGGGTTCTAATCTACAAATCTAAAATATATGCTGACGTTAGATACTCAGAGGGAGTTCCCAGTACAACAGTATCTTTTTCAGAATTAAGGGCACTTACGGCAATTTTCATATTCCGAGAAATCATCTTTTCGTATAATTTGCTAATATAGGCATCTTCTTCACTATAGAGGCCAAGAAAACTATCTGCATCTGAGAAAGCATACAAACCCGAGGTTGCATTATCAGATATTACAACTTTTTCAGCGATGGATTGTACAATATCTTCCTTAACTAAAACATAACTGTAGTTATGGTTACTTGATTTAAATATATCGATGTATCCATCATACTGTTCTAATATTTTAGGCAGATCCGAAAAATCTCGTTTGTATAAGATTGTATCGATGTTGTGAAATACGATGGGGCCATTAATTTCATGGAATCTACTTTTTATACATTCAATGCCCCGGTATGCAGTTTCTGCCTGACCATTGGTATCAGAAATTAGAAATAGGTTGTCAACTGGAATTCTAAGCGCCCTGAGAATTTTTCTAACATGGGGCATATAAATTTCGTCTCTTTTATTTGCTATGAGATAAATATTTAAGAAATCTCTTTTTTTATTTATTTCATTAACTATCTCACTCAGAATTAATTTATCACCCCAGGGCAGTATATACTTTGGTATCCTATAACCTTCATTTACAAATCTGGTATACTTACCCGCCATTGTTAAGATCAAATTCATTTGTTCTCCTATCGAATTTTAGTGCCATTCATTTGATGGGAAAATGGTTAGGTTTTTCAGAACTACTCTCGGCTCAAGTTCTGAAATATATTCTACTATTTTAACTATATCCGAACACTGCAATATATTCTTCACATCTCCACCAGGATATGGATTTGACTCATTCCATAACGGCGTATTAATACCGCCCGGGAAAATAGTGCTGATAGAAATGTTATATTTTATTATCTCTTGGTTTAATGCTTCGGCAAATCCGTTTAATCCAAATTTACTTGCACAATATATCGCTTGATTTTCTATGCCGTGAACAGAGGCAACTGAACCAATATTGATTATTCTTCCGCTGGTATCGGAGTGTTTCATAATTTTGATCGCCTTTAAGGTCAAATACATAACTCCTTTAAGGTTGGTATCAATAATTGTATTAATATCCGCAAATGAGCATTTTATAAATTCTTCCATCTTGAATATAGCGGCATTATTGACTAATAGATCAATCTTGTGGAATGAATTCTTTATGTGGTCCAAAACCTTTGAAACATCATTTTCACTCTGGACATCGACTTGTAATCCAAGGAAATCAGGACCGAGTGTATCTTCAAGTTCAAGCAATCTATTTTTAGTTCTTGATAGGCCGACGACTTGCCAGTCTAATTCTGTAAACCTATTTACCAAGGCTTTTCCAACGCCACTGGTTACGCCAGAGATGACAGCAATTTTCTTCAATTAATTTACCTCATCATGAAAGGCCTGCATTGACTGTGCGGCTTCTTTTATTTCATCATACGTAAGGTCGTTAACAAACAGGGATGTCCCGATTTCTATTGGAATGGGTAAATTCTGATCGCCATTTCGATGCTTTATAGTATCATTTAGCGCTTCCATTAAAATGTTTGAGTCTGCAAAATAGGGATGGTGTGTCGGTAGCCCTACCTCTCTTGCAACTTTTATAATATCAACTACGCCCTGTGAAGACAACTTTCCTCTTATAAATGAAATAACGGATGAAAAAATAACATCAAGCGTAACTGCCTGGCCATGAGTTAGTGTCGGGACGTTGTCATCTACAAGTGATCTCATCTCAGGAATTGGGCTGAAAGAGTGACCAAAGTCGACAAGTCTTTTAAGGTTTTTTTCCCATAGATTTTCTTGAAGTTCATCTATCATGCCTTTGACCGACCTGTTGATAACTTCATCAGCATATTCGCAATCCAAAAATTTTGATTCATATAAAGTTCTTCCATGGCTTTTTAGAATCTCAAAAAGTGCTAAGTCCTTCACTACAGCCATTTTTAGAATTTCACCAATACCAGAACTAATCTCTATTGGTTCAAGAGTTTCTAAAAAGGATTTATCTATATATGCGGCAATCGGTGGGTAATAAGAACCTAATCGATTTCTTCTATTTTCAAAATTAATTGAAGTTTTGGCCCCCACACTAGCATCAACTAGTCCGAGAAGTGTGGTTGGCACACAAATATATGGAACGCCTCTTCTGTATAAATTTGCTGCCAGCCCGACAATATCCAGCAACACGCCGCCACCCACTGCAAGAATTGGTTCATTTTTCCGTGACAGTCCAAAACTTTCTATTTCTTTCAGTAAATACAATAAGGTATCAATATTTTTTTTTGTTTCGGTAGCATCCAGGATAACGACATGATAGTCGATTTTATACTTAATCAAATATTCAATAATCTGTTTGAGATATAATTCACTGACTTTCAAATCTATAACTACCAGCCTTCTGCTACCTGGGCCCTCTGTCCCAAAACCTAAAATATCCGGGTTTTCTAAGCCAAAAATATTTGCAGAATTTTTAACATAGTAACTAACCGGTAGCACTGTATTTAGACGCCACTCCCTGCTATTATCTTCATTCATATCTCAGATCCCCCTAACGCTATGTATTCTTCTCTTAAAAGTTCAAATAAGTAGGAGGCCAGGCCATAGAAAAAAATCATTTTACTTTCATCAACCGCCATTTTAAAAGGCAACATTCTTATAAATTGAGAGATCTCCAAAAGTCGGACAACGATATAATCATTCTGAGAATAGGTGTTTCTTATATGCTGCAAAATTTTTTCGTTTAGATATTCAATACCAAAAGATTTTGGTAAAGTTAGAACGATTTTATTATCCACGACAGTTGCGTTTCTACAGTTATACATTTCGTATTTTGAATTGGTGGATTGAAGCAATTGAGAATATTCCGCCAGTACGGAATCAATAATGTTTTCTTCATAGGGATCTATTAAAATAATCCGTTTTTCTCCCACAACATATAGCATATTTTCCAGTGTAATGTTCCCGTGGGTGAACGTCTCAGTTGGACTTACGTAGCATTGTTTGCACAATATTTTATACTCGTCCAGCACACTTAGAAAGGGTTTTGCCTTTGTACCGTTAAAGAGTATCTCCTCATATTTCAAAAAATCGATAAAGGCCTTATTCTTGCTGCAATCTTTTAATCTCTGCTCTATTTCTTCATTCAAATATAGCTCCATTGATTCAGCATTAGAGGGTATTTCAGTCTTGTGGAGTATAGACATAATGTTGATCAATGAAATGAAAAATTCATCAACTTCACTATCCTGTTGGCATTGTTCGATATATTCCTGTGCGTTAATCGCACTTTCAAAATACTCAATATCAAAATAGGCAATCTCATTGTCTTTACCGAACCTGATAACTCTCGGAAAAAGACCGGGGAATAAAGCAGAGTATCTTTGCAATCTTTTTAATTGAGAATACCATCTTTGAAATCCGTATTCTCTGTTTTCAATAAGGGAGACAGATTTCCTTACAAACAATTTGCCATCTTCATTTCGCATTAAGCATGTAGCACTTAATGATCCTCCTTTATAAGTTCGTATTACTTTTGCCATCTTCACTCCTGTAAAATGGTATTTCAACTCTATAGTATCGGATGCGTCCCTAAATCCTTCCCTATCTTTTTATATTCCCGCCATACCTAACAGCTGCCTAAGCAAACTGCTGGTAAAGTCATTATGTTTGAACACGACCTTATGAATGTTACCGATAGACTAAATGAATTAAAAAGCATAAATATAAGTAACAATAAACCCTTATAAATTTAATTGCCTGCAAATTTATATCTGCGGCAGGCCGGCTTCCTATACTTTAACTCCGGTAGAACCTATGTTGTGATTTTGTTTATTAAAATTTCTAATAAATACTGTGAATACCCCCAGAAACAATCCTATGACACATCCAAATACCACCATAAGTTTTTTCTTAGGCCACACCTCATCATCAAGATCTGAAATCACTGGCGGGTCAATAATTTTAAACGAGTATTCTTCGCGGACATTGGCAAACATGATTGTCTTTATTTGTCCCTCAATAAGACTGTAAATGGCATCGACCATTTCCACAGCACTGGTTTTCTTGAGTTCCTTGTTCAGGTATTTCAGGCTTTTTTCAGCGTCTTTTATAGCCCTGTACCGCATTTGCGAATTGGCCCTTTTGACAAGTTCGGCAGCCCAGTCTGCGGCAAGTTTGGGGTCTTTCCATTCAATCGAAAGCGTCACAAGCCCTGTTTTCCTATCAATAGAAACTGAACGAACATCCTTGTTAAATTTTTTATAAGCATTCCCCATTGTGGGGATATCCTCCTTTTCTCGAACATCCCATTTTTTGTTTTCGGCATCCCAGTCTTTGTAGAAAAGAACCGTCAATAATTTTTCGTCTTTTATGAATTGCTCTGTTAGGGCTCTCGATTTTAAGAGAGCAATCGCCTCTTCCTTGCTGCCGCTGTCCCCGCCGATATTAATGCCGGCGAGCGCCGCAAGTCCCCCGAACTGCCCTGCCATACTTGAAAGACGGCTTGACTGTTCATCTGTCACTGGCGCCATCAGGACTTCGGATCGATAGATCGGGGTCATGAAAAGTGCCGCTGCAACAGCAATGCCTGTGCACAGAACTGTGATGGACATAATCAACCATTTGGAACCCCAAATCACCCGCCATAGGTCAAGGAGATTGATCTCGTCTTCCTCGTATGGAGGCTGGTAGTAATATGGAGGTGGGGGGTAGCCTTGGGGGGGCTGTGGAGGCTGTTGGGTTTGGTTTTCCTGGGAATTTTTATTCATGGGAATTCTCTCAATTTGAAATTTTAGGGCATAATTTTAGATCTGTATCCGCTTTGCGGAAAAAGGCCTTTAATTTACCACAGACTTACAAAGATTGAATCTATTTAATTGACTACATGCGTGTTTTCAGATTGTTAAGGCTACTTGCTATAGTGAGGCAACCAAGTCCACAAAATCATTCCATTGCCGTTCTTTTGACCAGACTTTGGCCACCATATCTCTTCCAGCTCTTGCCATTTTCTTTCTTCGTGCCTCGTCAGCTAATAGATCTATAATACGTTTTTGAGCATCTTCCGCACTTGTATAAGTTTCAAAATTAACCCCCTCTTCAAAACCTTCAGGATATTTGCCTTTACTCGCTACCATACAGGCACCACATCCAAGTGCTTCCCAACAACGCATATTCCCACGTTCAACACCTACCATATCGGTGGCAGGATTAATGACTATTTTCGAAGAGGCAAAAGCTGCGTACATTGCTCTTCCAAAAAGTGGTTGCCGCACAAAGGAAGATAACGCTCGGGGAAGAAATATTGGCCATGGAATCCAGCGCCATGGTCTACTATCTAAAAGCCTTCCATACTTTTTTACTGAGAGATAAAAATTTACCTGATTCTCTAATCCCTGAAACTTTGCAAGGCTATTCAGCAGCTCTATACGAGTGTCATAACCATTAGTCCTCGCATAACTCCCGCAGAAAGTTATATCACTGGTATAATTATCTCCTGAAGAATATTCAGCCATAACAGGGTCCCATGATGGTGCGAACCAGGCTGAACGCCAACCATTCTTTCTCCATTTTTCGTTTAAAAATTCAAAGTCTGATACCACGCAATCATACGTAGATAAGTTGGGAATATTAACTGTTGATCCTCGCCAAACTATAGTTTTTCTAACACAACCAGGTAATCGATTGACAAAATTAGATGGATACCGCTCTGGGTCGCATTGGTAAAGCACTTCCGTACGGTGATCTTCAATCTGTGATAGTAGAATCTTTTCTAAGTTACAAGTAGCCATTCCATTTTCTCTTGCCCAAAATCGCTGGCTAATCTTGTCATCTCCATATGCTAAGAAAGCATCCTTGCTTTCATCCAGGATTGGTTTTAAAATATGAACGCCCCCATAGCGATCATTCAATAATAGCTTGTAACGCTTAGAATAGCTAGATTGATCGATTTTTTTATGCTTTGTATTGATCCAATAGAGATATGGGGGGCCAAGTCTGAAATTTTGAAAAATTCGCATATATGAAAAATACTGATTTAATTAAGAACGATTGATCTTCAGTGGATATTGGAACCCACGGTCTTTTCTGGAGACAATGAACCATTGATCGCGCAACAAATCACGTTTTCCGCAATCTTTGAGACAACGCCGTCAATCAGGAGCGCCCCCACAAAAAGAATAGATGAGGCTGAAAACATCCCTCCACGATTCCCCTGCGGTTCCCTTACAACCATGTCTGCTCCACCTCTCTTATTGCAGCCCTTGGCGACTAATTTGATATCTTTAGGTGCCGTTTTGGTTAATTTATCTGTCTCCCAACCCGAAGCGCCCATGCCCACCAGGCCGTTAACATCACCACATCGCCCAGGGTCATATTTGGAGAGAGTCGGCAAAGTATATTGATTTAAAGACAATCCACCAAAAATCAGGCTATTAGGGTTGACCGGTGCGCCGGAAAATAGCCAGTGTTCGGGATCTACTATTTTGTAAGCTGCTGCGGTTCCATAATCATCTTCCGTAAGCCGCACCCCTATCAGAGCTGACTCGTCGGCGCAGGATTCAGAAAAGTAGAGGCTTACACAGCGCAGTGAGCCATCCTCAAAAAAATCAACCTCTCTATACATCGTGTTTCCTGAGAAATTCAGGATCCACAAACGTTTTTGGCAATGAGCATCCCGGACTGCCTCATACATGACCCGACTCCAGTACTCACAATGCGTTGATAGAATTATCCCTTGATAGTGATTAAGAATTTCTGGATTGTTGTGCAACTCGATTCCACTGACTACATCATACGCAATGTTCATCTTTTCCAGCCAGGCAAAGAGCCGCCACTCCCCAGCTGCCAGGTGATTGTTGAAAGGCTCAAACGGAAGTTCACCCTCCAATGCACAGTTGGTGAATGGCCGGGCGATTGAGAGTTTCTTGAATTTCCACTTATCAGCTTCACCACCAAGACCAGCCAGGCTCTTCAGAAATTCGACTTGGCTATGGTTTAGAATTTTTCTAAGATTGCGGGAAATTAAGGTCCGAAGAGATGATTTATTTGAAAAATCTAAGTCTTTTCTATCTTCATAATTACGATATCGGCTCCGCCCCCCCCATAAATTATAGGTTTGCCAGTTATTTGTACTAGCAAGCACAAGAATCCTTGATTCACCCCAATCCGTTTTTGGAGTCGAAACCAGAAGGGGCGCAGCAAAACGTCCAAACCCTTCACTTTCTATTAACAGGCTATAGATGCCTGGTTTGGCATCTTCAGGAATCCAGTAGTTCAGACTTTTTTCCCAACTCAATCCATTCTCAACAAAGAATTTGTCCGGCACCGTTTGAATGTGTTCCGGGAACCGTTGTAGATCCAAAACCAGTCTCTTCTCAAGCCCGTGCCTAAACAGCTTCGCTGAATAAGGCCCGGGACTGTTTACAAAACAACTGATCTCATCACCGGGATAACACGAAAGGGTGTTGTGATAGCAAATTACTTTCTGCTCCAAAAGTCGCGTAACCTCGGAAACTTCTGAAAGGCCCATCTGTTTGGATTGGTACCCCTCTAACCGGAATGCAATGATCGCATCCTTCCACTTTTGGTTTAGAACCCATTTTCCAGCACTATCACTCTTAGCCTTGCATAGAATTCGACCAGTTCTGTTTTTCACTTCAATTATAACACCATGCAAGGGAGCACATCTTTCACAACTATATACGTGGCCGCTGATAATATCGCTACTCATATCCATGCGCCCTGACAAAGTCGGCCAGAATCACTTGGACTTTTTTTGCCTGTTTTTTTGAAAAATGCTTTTTCCACCGGCCGAAATTGGGACGGGAAAGATTGATGCCCAACACATTATCACTCCAAGGCACACCGTAAAAGTTACATATACCCCTCAGGACTTTCTCTGGTTTTGATACCAGTTGCTCCAGGGAAATCTCATGAAACGACGTCCGGGGGATTCGACTTTTTATTCTCTCCCACCTTAGCAGTAAATCCCGAAGGATGACTGCACTCTGGGTGGGGTCTGTTGGCATCCAGGATTGATTGCAATAAGAGGAGACGACATCCCTGGGATCACGAAAAATACAGACAAGTTTGGATTCAGGAAGGATTTCCAGAATTTTGTCAAACCAAATATGGTTCCATGTGTTTTTTTCAAGGTGATTCCGGACATTCTGCCTTTGATTGATTTGCCGATACGTCTTTCTAAGGAAATCTCCAAGCAACCTGGATAGCTGCTCCTTGTCCGCAGGCGAACTGTAATGCATTACTTTTCTATTCGCCCCGTTCATGCCAACCCATTCCCCTTTAAAGGAAAAACCGATGAGATTGTCTATCAGTGTATCAATATTTTTATAAAAATCAGGGCAGTATGCGCCTACTGAAACCCCCATATAACGCGGACGAAGCTTCCATGGCAGGTTCTTGAATAGATAGGTCCCACAGGTAACAAGTCTGTCCCTCAAGCCGGTTCTTCCCGTATCCCTCAATAGTGATTCCAGTCGTTTTATCTTGAGGTCGTAATGATAGGGAGACCAAGCGTTTGCATTAACATAAAAATCAACCACACCATCGGGGTCAATCAGGTATCGGGACTCCGGGGCACTCGATATGTCGGGGTGCAAAGACAGCATTCTCGACAAAACCGTCGTACCTGAACGCCCGCTGCCGCCAATTAGAAAAATATTAAGAGGTTCCATGGTGAGGTCTTTGCGCAACTCATTAAACCGTCTTTATCATAATTTCGGAGTTGAACTGTCTATTGAAAAGATAAAACCTTTTCATAGTTAGATATCAGTTTCGAGACAATTAAATTTTCACTATAGCGATCTACAGCATGTCGTCGAATCGAATTCCTTGAAGGTCGTGACTGTTGGTAGGTGCGCATAGCTTTGGCAAGAGCAGTAACATTTCCATGGTCGACAATCGTACCAATTGAGGGCAACAGGACACTTTCAGGTCCACCGCTACGTGTTGCGATTGTGGGCAAGCCGGTGGCCATGGCTTCAATAAGTACGATGCCAAAAGTTTCGTATCGGCTAGAAAGGACTAAAACGTGGGCTTTCCACATTGCCCTGCGAACCTCT
>JAAELB010000117.1 GCA_024227155.1 Desulfobulbaceae bacterium | reverse complement strand
CAGCACCCCATTTTCGTCCGATCAGGCCTCCTGGCATAGCCAACTATAGCCAGGAGACCAGCTTGAACGAACCTGGAGCACTGGACGAACGGTTACGGACTCTGGTTACGCAGTCTTTTGAAGGGGGCGGTGAACGGTTACGATCAATACAATAGTGGAGAAATACAATGGATATGGAAAAAAACAGGGTGTTGGGTCAGACTATCTCAAAACTGATTGCAAAGGAGAATCTTTCCGGCGAGGAGGCCTACGAGTCATTTCGAATGGTCCTTGCGGGTGAGGTAACTGATATGCAGCAGGGGGCATTTCTCGCCGCACTCACCGGAAAAGGAGAGACGGCCACTGAGGTCGCAGCCGGCTGGAAAGCTGTGTACAACCTGGACACCAATAAGGTGGATCTTGGGGGGATGGACATAGTTGATAACTGCGGTACCGGGATGGATAGCTTTAAGACCTTCAATATAAGCACAGCTGCTTCACTTGTGGCGGCGGCAGGTGGCGTGAAAACAGCACGTCATGGTGCGCGGGCTATAACCTCCTCCTGTGGTACCGTTGATATGGCTGAACTCTTAGGGGTTGATGTCGAATGCCCGGTCGATACCGTGGCAGCCAGTATAAAAAATGCTGGAATTGGACTGTTCAACGGCATGAGTCCCACCGTGCATCCCATGGCACTTGGTCGAATTCTTTCACAGATCTGTTTTGGTTCGCCCCTGAATATTGCAGCTTCTCTCGCACATCCTGCTCTTCCCAAGATCGCCGTTCGCGGGGTTTATGCTGAGAGTCTTTTACGTCCTGTGGTGGAGGTGATGCATGCTATCGGCTACACGGATGCCATTGTTGTTTACGGCGGCATAAAGGGAAGTGAAAAGGGCATGGATGAGGGCTCTGTCTGTGGAAAAAGCAGAGCAATTCATCTTAAGGGTGGAGAAATAATGGAATTTTCATTTTTACCAGAAGATTGTGGTTTAACCACCCATGCTCCAGAGCCGTTGGGTGCTGATGCTGACCAGGAAACTGCTGCAATAAAAATGTACCGGCTTCTGGCGGGCAATGGAGACAGTGCGCGTAATGATGCTGTTATACTCAATAGTGCATTGATCTTTTATGTTAAAGGAGTTGTCTCCTCAATCCAGGAAGGGGTGGTAAAGGCCCGGGATATCCTGTTTGCAGGAGAAGCTCTGAATGCTCTGAAAAACTGGGTGGAGGTTCAAAATGTTGACCCGACCGTTGGTCTGAGCAGGCTTGCGAAACTCCGGGAGGTGGCAGGGGCATGACGGAGCTTCTTATCATAAAAGATGGGGTGGACTATTTTCGTTTCACAGATAATGGGTATGAGCGTTGTCAGATGAATAAAGGCTCTGTCTTTCCATTGGCAAAAGTTGCAGAGGCACAGGCGGCCCTGCAATTAGTTCAGATGGAGAGTGGTTCTGCTGAAATAATGAAACTGACCATAGCCGAAGAAAATTTTATCGAGCCTTCTTGAGGAAAACAAGTAGATGGATCTTTTACTGAAAAGCTGTGGTGAGATAGAGTTCCGGAGCGAACTGCTAACCCCTGGGGCAAAGGAGGGACATACTCTTTTAAGGGTTCTGGCCTGTGCAGTATGCAGGACCGATGCAAAGATGTGGCGGCAAGGTCACCGGGATTTAAAACTTCCCCGTGTCCTCGGCCACGAAATCGCAGGGGTGGATGAGACAACAGGCACGCTTTACACGGTCTGGCCAGGACAGGCGTGCGGCCATTGTGCATATTGCCTTGGGGGAAGGGAAAATCTTTGTGAAGAGATGAAAATAATAGGTTTTCATGATGATGGAGGTTTTGCTACCCATGTACTTGTCCCCGATGAAAGTCTTGTCCCAGTTGACGAAAAGATAGATCCTCTCTGTCTTACCTTTTCCGAACCTGTGGCCTGTGTTATTAACGCGATGTCGTTTCTACAGCCCCTGGAAAAAATCAGGGCGGTGATTTACGGGGGCGGGGTTCTTGGGGTTCTGGCCGCTCTTCTGTTCCGTGAAAAGGGTTGGCAGGTTACCGTGATTGAACAGAGCCAGGAGAAAATCGCTCGCCTGACGGAAGTGTGCTTGCAAAATGACATTGTGATCTGCAAAGACACAGTGGACGCGGATTTTGATTTGGCGATCAACTGTTGTGACAGTCATATCGCTTTTAGTCTCTGTGTTACAAAACTGCGAAAAGGGGGGCAGTTGCTCTTTTTTAGCGGACTTGCAAAAAATGAAGAGATCGATACAAATCTGCTCAATCTGATCCACTATAAAGAACTGGAAATATATGGCTCGTATGGGCCAAGGCGTGAGCATATGGTAGCAGGCGCAGCATTTTGCCTGCGGCAGCAACGAAATATTTCGCTACTCATTGAGTCTGTCATTGAACCGAGGCAGATAGAGTCAATCCTTCCAGCTGTTCTTAGTGGGAAATGTTTGAAATACATAGTTGATTTTCGTGATGGGGCTAATCAAAAGGAATATAAAAAAGCTGAAAAGGAAGTTCAACATTCTGATGTCACCAATGATACAGAACTTTCTTCTACTCTTTTAACAGTTGTAAATAAAATCTCTTATTTATCGGAAGAGGTTAAAAACAAGGCCCAGAAAAAGGTCGATTTAAAGACCAAACCCTTGGGAGCGCTCGGCAGACTTGAAGAGCTTGCCGTGCAGATGAGCTGTATCCAGAATAGCCTCAATCCTCAGACAAAATGTAAAAGAATGTTTGTCTTTGCGGGGGACCATGGCGTTGTGGAGGAGGGCGTTTCGGCCTTTCCAGCTAAGGTAACGGTTCAAATGGTGGAAAATTTCCTGGATGGTGGGGCAGCCATTAATAGTTTTTGCAGTCAGTATGGTATCGGGCTAAATGTCGTTGATATGGGAGTGAATGGAGAGTTCTTAGATCATCCCTTGCTTGAAAAGAGAAAGGTGGCTCCGGGAACCGAGAATTTTGCCATCAAGGAGGCGATGACTGTTCAGCAGTCGATCCAGGCAATTGAAGAGGGGGCTGCAGTTTTTCTGGCGAAAAATAGGATTGAGAGCTGTGATGTTGTTGGAGTAGGGGAGATGGGCATCGGCAATACATCCAGTGCCACCGCAATTATCTGTGCGGCTACAGGTCTTAGCCCTGAGCAGGTTGCTGGCCGGGGGACAGGTGTTGATGATCGTGGCCTTGATCGAAAGATTGAGGTTATCCAAAAAGCTCTCGATCTACATAATCCTGATGGTAGTGATGGCCTGGAGCTACTCAGGACAGTCGGAGGCTATGAGCTTGGAGGAATTTGCGGTACCGTACTTGCTGCAGCGTCAGAGGGGTGCTGTGTTGTACTTGATGGTATTATTTCAACAGCAGCCGGACTTTTGGCCTATCTCATTTGTCCTGCAGTGAAGCAGTATCTCGTTGCTGGCCATAAATCGGTTGAAGTGGGGCAAAAGGCTGCTTTGGCAATAATGGGTCTTGACCCGGTTCTTGATCTGGATTTTCGCCTGGGTGAAGGAACGGGGGCAGCTATTACCATGAACCTTGTTGAACTCTCCTGTAAAATGATGCGTGATATGGCTTCTTTTGAGGAAGCAGGGGTGGATAGTGGTTCAATATAAAGTGCTGTTTTAAGGCAGCGGTGAAGCTATGACAGAAATGAGATTTGATCATGACCAGCTGATTGCTTTAGTTCAAATGAAAATGCCATTTGGTAAGTATTCGGGCACACTTATAGTCGATTTACCAGAACCCTATGTCGTCTGGTTTGCCCAACAAGGTTTTCCTGCAGGTAAACTGGGGGAAATGCTCGCCATTGTCTACGAGATTAAAGTCAATGGTCTTGAGTATCTCTTTGAGCCGATAAAAAAGGGGCTTAAATCTTCAGGATGTTAGTGCCTTAGAAATTCATTCGAAATCTACGCTTATCTGTTGTTTTTATGAATGAATTTCGTGAAGGCACTTATCCCGTCTTATTTTCTCGTCTAACGGGGTTAGACCCTTACTCCCCAAGATTAATGGAAGGGGTAACGTTTTACAGTCGGGTAATGTGAGGCGTTTTCTCTAGATACTTGTCGAAGAGACAGTTATCGATAGTATATTTACAAGTTAAATGGAAAATAAGGTCGTTGCTGCTCTCCTTATGCTAAGACTATCTTTGGTAAGCTTTTCTTTGCAGTTGCTTCATTTTCGCGCAATTCCAGTATAGTAAGCAATTAGACCTTCTCAGGAATTATGCTGTTTATTTACCTCCTGCCAATCTCACCCCTGCCTACCATGTTTGACTTCACAGCTGATATCTCTTAGAATTAATCAAGTTCTTCGTTAGAAACGAATACTATTTTCATCTTTACATATTCATTTAGTGCCTTACTCCAGAAAGACTATCATAAAAAACAAGAAATCTGGAGAGTGCGTTTAACATTAAGAGCTTAAAGTTACGACCAAGGCACTTACTTACCGTTTACCGGTGTTAGTACCTTACTCCAGAAAAGCTTTAATAAAAAACAAGTAATCTGGAGACTGTCATGAAATTAAGAACTTAGAGTAACCGGCAGATAGTGAACGTAGTGAGACCTTCGAGGTACTTATCCAAGCATTCTAGAAAGTTCCGATTTATTCTGGTTACTTACATTCAGAATTTTTGCCGAGATTTATTTACGTTGCGCTCAGGGCTCCGCCTATGCCACAACGGCTTCTGAAATTGGCGGAGTCTCATGGGGAATCAGATAATAATATTCGCCAGAGGTGAAACTAATGGCAATCCAGTGGCACAAATCAACCTGCCCTTACTGTGGTGTTGGCTGTGGTTTGATGATAGGTGTGGATCAGGGGAGTATTGTTAAGGTAAAAGGAATGGAGGCGCATCCAACCAACAAGGGGCATATCTGCGATTTGGCTGCCAACCTTGCCCCTGTCTTTCATGCACCTGATCGTCTTGCAGGGCCGCTTATAAGACGTGATGGACAACTGGTTCCGGTGAGCTGGGATGAAGCCATACGGCACGCCTCCTCGGGTCTTGGTCAAATTATTGAACAGTACGGACCTGATTCCGTAGCCTTTTATGGTGGTGCTGCTAATCTCACCGAAGAATATTACCTGATGAATAAGCTGATGAAGGGTTGCATTGGCACCAACAATGTCGAATGCTCCACCCGCTTATGTATGGCCAGCTCAGCGGTGGGTTTTCTGTCCACCCTGGGAGCCGATGCGCCGCCCACCTGTTACGATGATATTGAACATGCTGACCTGTTTTTTATTGCTGGCAATAATATGGCTGTTACCTTGCCGACTATCTTTCGGCGTGTAAAGAACGTTGCTGCAAAAGACGCCAAGGTTATAGTTGTTGATCCCCGTCGCACCAGGACAGCAAAAATTGCCGACATTCACCTGCAAATCAAACCTGGTACTGATGTGGCTTTAAATAATTCCTTGGCCCATGTCCTGCTGCATGAAGGATTTGTCGATGAAAAAAAAGTGGATATCTCCTGCTCCGGCCTTGATGAGTTGAAAGTATTCCTGGAGAATTATCCCCCCAGCTATGGTGCTGAAATTAGTGGGTGCTCTGAAGAAGATATCGTTAGAGCCGCTCGTCTTATCGGTGAGTCCCGGAATATGCTCACCTTCTGGTTTCAGGGCTATAATCACTCTACTCAGGCAGTATTCAAGAATAACAGCTTACACAACCTTTCACTTCTTACTGCTAATTTTTGCCGACCTGGAGCTGGGCCACTCTCAATAACCGGCGAGGCCAATGCCCTGGGAAACCGCTGGGTTGGGGCATTGAGCCATCTGCTCCCTGGAATGCGCCTGGTAGCTAATCCGCAACAGCGTCAGGAAGTGGCAGATTTCTGGAATATTCCAAAAGAAAAGATTAAACCGGTTCCAGGTCGTTCCATCATTGAAATGATTCAAGGGCTGCATGATGGAGATATTCGTGCCCTGTGGGTTACCACATCCAATCCTGCTGCCTCCCTTCCAGATACTCACTGGGTTGAAGAAGGCCTCAACAAGGCAGAGCTGCTCATTGTACAGGATATCTTTCACCCTACTGAAACAACCAGGCTGGCTGATGTGGTACTGGCCGGTGCCCAGTGGTGCGAAAAGACGGGTACTTTTATCTCATCGGAACGGCGTATCGAACTGGTGGATAAACTTGTAGAACCTCCGGGAGATGCTAAAACAGATTGTGCTATAATTATTGATATGGCATGTGCAATGGGCTTTAGAGATGAGTTCCCCTATCTATCTGCAGAAGAAATTTTCAACGAATGGAAAGGACTCACCAGAGGTCGCATTTGCGATATGAACGGTGTGAGCTATAAACGCTTGCGGAACAAAATTGGCCTGCAACTTCCCTGTCCCGATGAAAACCATCCTGGGACCGAACGTCTGTTCACTGATTGGCATTTTCCCAGGCCAGATGGTCGTGCTGCGCTGTTGGCCAGAAATTACGAGAAACCTGCTGAAACCAGTGATGCGGAATACCCCTTTATCCTTCTCACCGGCAAACTTGCCAGCCAGTTCAATACCAGAACCCGTACTGGTCGGGTAGAACAGCTTCAGCAGATAGAACCTGACAATTATGTCGAAATCCATCCCGAAGATGCGAAGGATCTTTTATTACAGGAAAATGACTTGATCGAAGTGGCTTCCCGCCGCGGTAAGGTGCATGGCAAGGCTCGAATCACGGATAAGATGCTGACCGGGACAGTCTACATGAACATGCACTTCGGTAGCGCACTGCGGGGTCCTGATGATCGACTGGCCAACCTGCTTTGCACCCACGCTGTTGACCGCCATTCCAAACAGCCTGAATACAAAATCACCGCCGTCCGCGTGGCTAAAACGGGAGAAGATCAATGACCGAAATTCGGCAACATGAACTTGCAACCCTGCAGAAGACGGTCAAATTTTTCGAGGCTTTGTTGGCTGCCTCGCGGGATGGTATTTTGATCACCAATGATGCTGCAACCATCCTGTTAGCCAATCAGAGTTTCTGCTCTATTATTGGTTGTTCCCCCGGCGATGTGATAGAAACCAGTCTCTTTGACTGGCTGAATGTATTTGAGGAAGACCCTGTCTCAAGCTGGCTTAATCTGCTGAAAGAGGCAGGTGGTATAGGTGCCTGGAAAAATATTGAGTTTCAATTGATGACGGGTGCCAGGCCACAATTTTTCAGTGTTAACGCCTCTTCCTTAGCATTAGAATCTAGCGAAGAGCAGGGAGTCAGCATCAGCATCTGGCGCGATATCACCTCCCGGAAAAAGGCTGAGACCGCCTTGGAAGAGGCCAATGTCAGGTTGGAACAACGGATTGTGGAGCGAACCGAAGAGCTGCGATTAGAAAGGGATAATTTCGCTAACCTTCTCAAGGCAATGGAGGATGGCGTCTGTATTATTACTCAACAACACGATATTCAATTTGTTAACTATGCACTTGAAAAGGATTTTGGTCCCTGGCAGGGACGTAAGTGTTATGAGTATTTTCATAACCGTCAGGAACCATGTTCCTGGTGTAAACATGACCAAGTATTTGCTGGTGAAACTGTTCACTGGACGTGGTATTCGGAAAAGAACGACAAAACCTTTGACCTCATAGATACACCAATGACAAGTCAAAATGGTTCTACCTGGCAATTAAAGATATCCAGGGATGTCACCGAACGGATAAAGTCTGCTCAGGAAAAGAAACAAATAACCAACAAACTCATCAAGGCGCAAAAGATGGAAGTCGTCGGCCTGATGGCTGGAGGAGTTGCCCATGATTTGAACAATATTCTTTCTGGGATTGTGGGCTATCCAGAATTGATATTGATGAATTTGCCAGGAGACAGCGAGTTGAGAAAACCAATTGAGGCTATCCATGAATCAGGTCAAAGAGCAGCAGCGGTGGTTGCAGATTTACTTACTGTTGCCAGAGGCGCTGCCAGTACCAGAGAAGTCCATAACCTTAACTCGCTAATCTTGGAATACTTGAATTCTCCCGAGTGTGCAAAACTAAAGTCGCAACATCAGAATGTAATATTCCGGCATCAACTTGAGGCCACACAGCCCAATATTCTCTGTTCAACGGTCCATATTAAAAAATGTTTCATGACCCTGGTAACAAATGCGGCAGAAGCTATTGGTGGGGATGGAACGGTCGTTGTGGCCACTTCGAATCAACACATTGATGTGGCGGCGAGCGTTGATCGCAATATAGAGCAGGGCAACTATGTTGTTCTCGATATACGAGATACTGGTCCTGGTATTTCGCATACAGACCTGGAGCATATTTTTGAACCGTTTTACTCAAAAAAGATAATGGGCCGAAGCGGTACCGGCCTGGGATTGACGGTGGTATGGAATACTATTAAGGATCATAGTGGCAGAATTTTTGTTGAAAGTGATGAACAGGGCACATGCTTTCAACTCTGTTTTCCGATAAGTGAACAAGAAGTAATCGATCATATTGAAAACGATAAGACAGCAAAGCTTACTAGCAGCAATGAGCACATATTAGTCGTGGATGACGAACCGCAATTGCGAGATATAGCCAGCCAGATTTTACAAACCATTGGTTACAAGGTTGACTCAGTTTGTTCAGGTGAGTTGGCGATTAAATTTGTAAAAGATACTCCTGTAGACCTAATCGTGATCGATATGTTAATGGAACCAGGTATAAACGGGTATCAAACATATAAAGAGATACTAAAACTATATCCTGGACAAAATGCCATTATTGCCAGCGGGTTTTCTGAGAGTGATGATGTGAAAGCAGCTCTTAAACTGGGAGTTGGCAAATTTATAAAAAAACCTTACTCAATGGATCAACTTGGCCGAGCAGTTAGGGAAGTATTGGACAACTGAATTACTCAATAACAAGAACAGGTATAGATTTGCCTCGACAGTAGATCACAAAAAGAAGTTGAAAGATCTACCCTGCACAGGTACTATTTTCTTCATCGGCTTGTCGAATCCCCAGTTTGGTAGCCGGCTTTTGTAGCGACATTTTAGTGGCGTGATATGTAATCACCTTATCATTTATCATCGACAGGCAAAATGCCAATTATTCCTTTTACCATCAAGGATTTATAATGACAGGAAAAAATATCGTAATGCGAACCCTCAGTAGTAAAGGGGTTAAGTATATTTTCGGTTACACAGGTGGAGCGATAATGCCAATTTTTGATGAGATGGATAAACTTGGTGAGTGTCATTTCATCATGTCGCGTCATGAACAAGGTGCTACCTTTATGGCTCAGGGTATCTCCAGGGCGTCGCTTTCCACCAGTACGCCACAGATAGGTGTCTGCTTCGCAACTTCGGGGCCAGGAGCAATGAACCTGACAACGGGCGTCGCTGATGCCTATATGGACTCAGTGCCGTTGCTTGCCATCACCGGTCAGGTCGCTAGAGGTGTTATTGCAACAGATGCTTTTCAGGAAAGTGATGTTGTTGGGGTGATGATGCCAATATCTAAACAGACCTATATGCCACTTTCCGTAGAAGATGTCGAGCCAACCATACTTGAAGCCCTGTATGTGGCAACAACTGGCCGAGGCGGCCCGGTGGTTGTTGATATCCCCAAAGATGTTCAGAATCAGCAAATTCCTGAAGGTTATAGCTTTGATGCCAATGCATTCAAGCCGGCTCTGCCCGGTTTTTTCTACCATCCAACCCCTGAACGGGAACCCGTTGAACGTGCAATTCGTCTTATTAACCGGAGTGAACGACCGGTAATATTTTGCGGTCATGGTGTAATTAATAGCAATGCAGGAAAGCTACTCCAGAAATTCGCCGAAAAGGTTAACATACCAATCGCATTTACACTTCACGGCCTTTCCGCCTTGCCCGCTGATCATCCGTTGAGTCTTGGTATGATGGGAATGCATGGCACGGTTGAGGCAAACAGGGTAATCATGGAAGCTGACCTGCTCATCTCTTTTGGTATGCGATTTGATGACAGGGTAACAGGTAGACTCAGTGAGTATGCCCAAAATGCCGATGTTATCCATGTGGAAATCGATGCTTCTGAAATAGATAAAAATGTCGCCACCACCGTCGCTATAAACGCCGATGTCTATCGTACGCTGCATGTGCTTTTAGGTGATCCTATGCTCACCTTTAAACCTCGAAGACGGTGGTTTAGTAAAATAAATGAGTTTAGGCAGGTGATGGCCGAGGATTTGCGTGAAGAGATTGAGACTGGAGTTGGCAGCTCGGGTTCTTTATTGATGAAAACGATAATCGACAAACTCTCACATCTCACCGAAGGCAAGGATATTATTGTACCTGATGTTGGTCAGCACCAGATGATGGCAGCAAGGTTTTATAACTTCCAAACAGAAAACAGCTGGTTTGCCTCCGGGGGGGCTGGCACCATGGGCGCTTCATTGCCAATGTCCATCGGTGTTAAACTCGTTCGCCCATATGAGCGGGTCTGGTCGATTAGCGGTGATGGTAGTTTCCAAATGAATATACAGGAACTTGGAACCATCATGGAGCAGCAGATAGATGTGAAAATCCTCATTTTTAATAACGGCTACCTTGGTATGGTTCGTCAATGGCAGACCCTCTTTTTTGATGGCCGTTATGCCGGAACACCAATGCAAAGTCCAAACTATGGACTCATTGCGGAGGCATACGGCTTTCCTTATCGTAAAATTGAAAATATTGAAGACGTTGAACCGGCACTTCAGCAGGCTATGGATCATGATGGTGCGATTGTACTGGAATTTATCTGTGATCCCAGCGAGGTTATACTGCCGATGATTCCCGCCGAAGGAGGCTTTGGAGATATGATTGTAGAACGTCCGGATAAAAAACAGCCACAGCCCATCGAACCCATCGAACCCATCGAACCCACTGAAAGCAATGGAGAAGAACTATGAAGCGACGAGCAATCCTGGCATTTATGCTTGATAGGCCCGGAGTACTCAATAAGGTCTCTATGCTGATTCGAAAAAAAATGTACAATGTTGATACGTTGACAGTCTGTACCTCACGTGTTGAGGGGATTAGCAGGATGACCATCACTCTCCAGGAAGATGATGAGCGTAAAGTTGAGCAGGTGATCAGGCAGCTTGAGAGGTTTACCGAAGTCGTATCGGTAAAGGAACTTGATACAAACAATAGCTACTGGCGTGAGGTGGCTATCGTTAAACTCGAAGTTGATGACGAACATCTGGAAGCATTTCGTCACCACTATAATTTTGAGATCCTTGATCGTAAGAGTGAGGATCTTCATATTGTCCAGATCGCTGGAGCAACTAAAACAATTGACACCTTTCTTGATGAAGTGGGAAGAGAATTTATCATTGAAATCGCCCGGACAGGAGTCTCTGCGATGGAGAAGTAAGACAACAGGGTTCCAACTTTTGTGGGAACCATTGTTGTGGAGATAATAGATGATGGAAAGTAGACCAAAACAGACCATGCAGCATCCCATGCTTTCTTCCCTGACTCCCATGCGGATGAAAAAAGGAAAAGTGGTTTCAGCGGAAGAGGCCGTTCGGGTAATACGGGACGGAGATACGGTGGCCACCGGCGGTTTTGTAGGGATCGGTTTTGCGGAAGAAATCGCGATCCGGCTGGAAGAATATTTTTTGCAAAACGGCCATCCCAGAGACCTGACCCTGATGTATGCTGCCGGTCAGGGAGACGGTGTAAAAAGGGGTCTGAATCATCTTGGACATGAAGGGCTGGTTCGCCGGGTGATCGGAGGGCACTGGGGATTGGTTCCCAAACTCCAGAAGCTAGCCATAGAAAATAAAATCGAAGCCTACAATTTACCCCAGGGGGTAATTTCCCATATGTTCCGGGATATTGCCGCACATAAACCTAGAACTATTACCTCTGTCGGCCTGGGTACTTTTGTAGATCCCAGAAAAGATGGTGGAAAAATCAATGATATTACCCATGATGATATTGTAGAACTTATTCGTTTTGACGATCAGGATTACCTGGCCTATAAAACCCTGCCCATCAATGTGGCCATTCTTCGGGGAACCACTGCGGATACTGACGGGAATATCACCATGGAAAAAGAAGCCCTGGTTTTGGAATCCCTGGCCATTGCCACAGCCGCCAAAAATTCGGGCGGTTTTGTCATTGTGCAGGTAGAAAGGGTTGCAGACCGGGGAAGCCTAAATCCCCGACAGGTAAAAATTCCCGGCATATTAACAGACTGTATTGTGATATCCAGACCGGAAAATCACTGGCAGACCTTTGATGAACCCTATAGTCCGGCATTCAGCAGTGAAATTCGAGTTCCCATGCAGTCTGTTGTTCCCATGGAAATGACCGACAGAAAGATTATCGCCCGGCGGGCATCCTTTGAATTACAGGCCAATAGTGTGGTCAATTTGGGTATCGGTATGCCCGAAGGCATTGCCAATGTGGCAAATGAAGAGAAGATTCTGGAGTTCCTGACCCTGACGGCAGAGCCGGGAGTCATTGGAGGACTGCCGGCGGGCGGACTGAATTTCGGGGCCGCCAGCAATACGGACGCGGTTATTGACCAGCCCAGCCAGTTTGATTTATATGACGGCGGTGGGTTGGATCTGGCTTTTCTGGGACTTGCCCAGACCGATAAACTCGGGAACCTGAATGTGAGTAAATTTGGCCCTCGCCTTGCCGGGGCCGGGGGATTTATCAATATAAGTCAGAATGCCAAAAAAGTTATTTTTGTGGGTACCTTCACCGCAGGCGGGCTGAAGGTGTCTGTCAAAGAAGAAAAACTTTGCATAGAACAGGAAGGAAAAGTAAGAAAATTCGTGGATCAGGTGGAGCATGTCACTTTCAGCGGGGAATACGCGGTCCAAAAAGGTCAGGAGGTGCTCTATATCACTGAAAGATGTGTGTTTCGACTTACCGGAGACGGCATGGAACTGCTTGAAGTCGCTCCGGGAATAGATCTGGAAAAAGATATCCTTTCACAGATGGATTTTTCCCCGATCATGCGAAGACATCCCCGTATCATGGATGAAAGAATTTTCCGGGACGACCCAATCGGACTAAAAGAAGACCTGCTGAATCTGTCTCTGAGAGAACGGATCATTTATAATCCGGCAGAAAATATTTTTTATATCAATTTTGAAAATTACCTGGTGAAAAACAGTGACGATGTAAGGGATATTGAGGAATCCGTCAGCGATATCCTCCGACCTCTTGGTAAAAAGGTTTTTACCATCGTTAATTACGATAATTTCATCATTTACCCGGAAATCATTGACGAATATACCACCATGGTCCGGCGTCTGATGGATACCTATTATACCGGAGTCACCCGTTACACCACCAGCACCTTCCTGCGAATGAAGCTGGGGGATGCCTTACAGAAACGAAATGTCGCGCCCCATATCTATGAAACAAGAGAAGAGG
This sequence comes from Desulfobulbaceae bacterium, assembly GCA_024227155.1. Lineage (GTDB taxonomy): Bacteria > Desulfobacterota > Desulfobulbia > Desulfobulbales > Desulfocapsaceae > Desulforhopalus_A. The sequence continues at coordinate 1,130 of JAAELB010000117.1, read as the reverse complement.
CGCAGAAGGCTTTGGAAAAAACGGGATAAGAAGGGTTGACCTTCGCAACTCAGGAGATCGGATCTGTACGACGCCGATAATAAAGATATTTACACGTGCGGAACAATGGAAGAAAAAATTACCTTCACCTCAGGAACGCTGACTCTTGAAGCCTTGTATAAAAAAGTCTCGTCTGACAAAGGGGCTGTTATCCTTCATCCACATCCGCTTTATGGCGGGGATATGAATAACCCTGTGGTGGAATCCCTGGCGCAAAGTTTTAACAAAAAGAGCTATACAACCCTCAGGGTCAATTTCAGGGGAGTAGGGGGCAGTGAGGGGAGCTATGATGAGGGCAACGGAGAACAGGAGGATGTCCTTGCAGCCATCCGTTATTTGACAGGGCAGGGCATAACCTCAATTTATCTCGCCGGGTATTCGTATGGATCATGGGTCCTCGGGAAAATGAAGGAGATACCAAAAGAGGTGTGTGGCCAGATATTTGTCGCCCCGCCCCTTGCTTTATTGCCATTTGAGCCTGGGATAAATCTGCCACTGCTGAAGCTGATCATCACAGGTGAAGAGGATGAGATCGCGCCGCCGGAGCTTATCAGGGAGTCTTTAGCTGGCTGGAACAGGGACGCACGTTTTGAAATTATTGATTTTGCCGATCATTTCTACTTTGGCTCTTTTAAGGCATTGGAGAAGGTTGTGGAAAGCTTCCTGTAGATTTATAAATGTTAGTGCCTTACTCCTGAAAGCCTGTCATAAAAAACAAGAAATCAGGAGAGTGGGTTGAAGTTAAGAACTTAAAGAAACTACCAAGGCACTTATCCAAGCATTTTAAAAATTCCGATTTATTCGGGTTAGAATATTGATCCTCGCAAAACAAACTGAGTGATTGCCAGCATTCCGATGATCCCAACTACAACAATTACAACTGCCAATAATTTACGCCAAAGCTCCACAGTATTACCCCTTTTCTATTAGTACAGACATCGTAAATGACCTTTAATTTATGCCTCAAAAAAGATGGACTCTTTTATACCACGTCATCCCGGCAGGCTTTTAGCCGGGATCCAGAAACATCACCATTGCTTGGATTCCGGCTAAAAGCCTGCCGGAATGACGAATCGAAATGTCCAGTTTTT
>JAAELB010000116.1 GCA_024227155.1 Desulfobulbaceae bacterium | reverse complement strand
TATTTATTTATGGAAGGCCCAAATATACCACTGCTATCGAGGGCAAAGTTTCCATCGGCATCAGATGCGCTAACCCAAGTCTTGCCGTTAAAACTATCGCCAGCCATCGGTTCTTCAAACTCAATCCCTAACTGATGCTTTGTATAATCATTACAACTGGTAGCTTCCCAGGTTCCGATAAAAAGCTGGGTAGTTGGGTAGCCATGGTCATCAAGAACGAGGTAGTCATTTTCCCCGATGAACCATTCATAGTTGTCAATGGTACCATTGGGATCGGAAGAACTATTTCCAGTCAGGTTCACAGCCAGCGGCACCAGTCCATCTGTGGGACTTGCGTTTGCAACCGCTGTGGGTAAGCCAGGGTCAACATTAACACTGAGTTTTTCCGTATCCTGATTGCCAGAATTATCAGTCACTCTAAATAGAGGGTTATAACCCCCAGGGCTTGTATAGGTTTTTGTTGTAACGCCATTTACGGCTGATTGATAACCAAACACCCGTAATCCTGAGATTTTTATATCATCAATAAACCAGCCATCTCCGGTTGTTGCATCTGTATCTACTGCTAGTCGAAAGCGAATCTTCACCTGGTCAAATCCGACATAGCTGGAGAGATCTAGAGTAACCTTCTGCCAAGTAGCTTGAGCACCTCGGTACGTCGCAAGGTTTGCCCAGCTGACACCATTGTTTGTGGAGATCTCCACATAGCAGTAATCGTAATAATATTCGGTATCATAGCGATGCCAGAATTCCAACTCGACCAATTCAGCAGAGGAAAAGTCAAAGGTCTTTGAAATAAGAGCAGCATTCACGCTGGGAGCATAATTACCACCCGGGCTGTCCGTCCAACTGGTCGTGCCACTGTGGCTGTCTCCAGTGTCTAATGCCCATGGAGGCTCTGCACTCCAGGAACCTACACCTGATTCGATGTCATCATAATAGGTACTTCCCGCCTCATCTCCAAAACTCCACTCATACAGAGATATCAAGCCACCCACATCTGTAGCAATTCCACTAAAACTTACCTCAAGAGGGATATAGCCACTGGCAGGTGTCAAGGACGCATTAGCTACAGGAAAACCTGTCGGCAACACAATAATGGTAACTGTATCTTCAGCTGTCCCTCCCCGATTATCTGTAACCCTTACCTGGGATTCAAATGTACCTGCAGAAGCATACACATGTGTCTCTGTACAGTCACCACCATCGGAGGTGTCATATGTCCCATCACCGTCAAAATCCCATTCATAAAGTGCAATTGTTCCGTCAGGGTCACTGACGCTGCAGTCGAAAGCAACAGACACATTGACATTTCCTTTCAACGGAGCAGCTAAACCGGAAACTGTTGGCATGTGGTTTACTGACACAGTAACTGTATCGGTATCCTGCAGCCCATCATTGTCTGTGGCTCGAAAGGCCGCAAGATAAGTACCACTCTGACTGTACAGGTAGTCAACTGTTCCACCCTGGGCACTAACCCACTCATAGCTACCATTGCCGTCAAAATCCCATTCATACAGCATAATACTGCCATCATCGGATGCAGTTCCTTCAAACGTCACCCGTAATGATGGCGCACCTGATTCCGGTGTCGCTGTAGCGGTGGCGACTGGTGGTGCTGAAATAGCAGTAATTGTTAAAAACGATGTTGCTGTGGAATAATCATCATCAATCACTTTCAGTGTAGCAGTATATATTCCAGGAGCGGAGTAGACATGGGTTGTATCGCCAGTACTACTTGACTGATACTCGTAAAGCCCGTCACCGTCAAAATCCCATGCGTAGCTCTGAATCCGACCATCTTCAGGATCGAAATAATCCGCCGTAAAAGCAACCGTGAGAGGAGCGGGTCCATTAATCACATCGGAACCAGGAATTGCCCGGAGCGTCCCAATATGAGCGAGCACACCATAGTAAATTGCAACCCGTCCGGTATTATCTGTTACCCGGAACACAGGTGCAAAAATACCTTCAGACATGTACTGGTGGGTTGCGGTTCCGGTAGCGGCAGACTGATAATCAAAGGTGCCGTTACCGTCAAAATCCCATTCATAAAGGACAATGGTACCATCACTGTCGTTGGCGGTGCCTGTTAAAGTTACTGTCTCCCCCACATCCGCACTTGTAGGTGAAAGGGTTGCCATCAAAGTAGGCTCACCCGGTGGCCTTGCACCCCCGTAAACAGTCACACCCTCGGGGGTATTGAAATTGGAGATCCTGAGAATTTCAGAACCGCCCATGACAACCTTAACAGCCTGGTTATTTGAACGGTCAGCAACCCAGCAACTACCATCATAGGAGTTTACAGAGACAGAATATGGTTGATTAAAACCAACTGTCCGAGAGAGTTCAATCCCCTTGGAAGAAAGATGTACGACCTCGTTATTGTTTGTATCAGCAACCCAACAACTACCATCAGTCGGGTTGGTAGAAACATACCTGGGATTGCTAAAACCACTTAAGCGAAACAACTCGATGGTATTTGTTTCAGATAATTTGACCACCTGATGATTATAGAAATCCGCAGCCCAACAGCTGCCATCAACAGGGTTAACGGACACAGAATATGGATCATTAAAACCTCCTTTAAAAACATGAGAAGCAAAACCTGCCGGAGGAGATTCGACATTGTATCCATCAACAATATCACCATCGAGCTTCACAACCCTGTCTCTGCTTGTATCAGCGACCCAGCAGCTACCTCGGACAGGATCCACAGAAACCGATCTTGGAGAGGAGAAGCCCGTGACTGTTATATGTTCCCCGGTGTCAGTGCCAACATTGTAAGTATCAGTGATACCTGGAAGAAGTTTTATAATCCTGTGGTTATTGGTATCAGCAACCCAGCATGATCCATCCGCCTCATTAACGGATAGCGAGAGCGGCCGGTTAAACCCTGTTATGGTCAGTTCAACGACGCCTATGGCGTTCAGCTTTACTATGCGGTTATTATTGTAATCGGCAATCCATAGAGAGCCATCATTGGGATTCACCGAAACAGCTACCGGATAATTGAGACTTGCCCGCTGGGCAATAACATCCCCAGTGAGGTCATCAAGCCGCACCACCCTGTTGCCACTGGAGTCAGCAACCCAGAGATTGAAACTTCTCCCGGTAAAACCGAAATTAGATGTGATAAGCGCAAGATCATCACCGTTCACGACATCGTTACCGTCCAGATCTGCCGCTTCGATGTAATCCGGGTCACCCAGTGAGGTGTTGTTTGCCTTGGAGAAAAGAATCAGATCATTACCATCAACTCTTCCAGAGCCGTCAATATCACCTGTTAGCGCAAATGCACTCGTCAGCATAAAGAAAAAAGCAAAAACAACCAGACCATGTATTTTCAGCATTTTACGAAGACTTGCCACCTTTGACTGTGTGCAGATCTGGGACATATTTGGCTCCTTAAGATGAGATGCTACCCATTCCCTCACCAACAATGAATGATAAACGATCAGCTGCAAGATGCATCCACTCATAGATTGAGCCATGCACATGACCTGTAATTGAGACTGCAGGAATAACTCAGACCATTATCAAGACCTGTACTACTCCTCCAAAAACCTGTTCGCTAAAAATAATTACACTCAAATTTATCAAAACTACAAGGTCGTGTCAAATGAATAATTTATCACATTTTCACTACATTACCCAATATAATTAGCCAAATTAAAAGGTTAGAAAGGCCCTTTATCTACAGGACAAAATCAGCAATATGTTACAACCTATTGGGAATTATTACTGAAATAGTAATTTTCAGTAAACTCACTGAGAGAAACAAAAACACCCCTCTCACTTCATATTTATCAAAATTATTATGTGAATATATATACGTTTTCAGTCATTTTTTTTCATACCTTCATAAACTAGTTGCAAGAAGATGCATCCCCTTCTTGAGATAACCTTACAATTGTTTTACTATTATTTATGTAAATATTGGAACAGAAGCCATTATCCCACAACATTCCGGCATGAATTGCCAGGTTACGGTGATCACTACAAAAGAGGAAACACACCATGACTCAAAATCTATTCAACTGGCGTTTACTCATTCTTTCACTGATTAGCTACAGTCTCGTCTCCATTGCTGCAGCCCCTTCTGAGGCCTTAGAACTAGCCCTTGACAGCTCTAACAATTTCAAAATTGGTGACACGATCTCTGTTGATGTCACTATTGATTCAGCATTATCACTCTATGGTGTCGCTCTCGATCTAGCCTACGACAAGGACATTGTGTCAGTTGTCGACTCCGATGAGATAACCGTAGGAGTGCAGCCGGAGATAACTGAAGGCCCAGCTCTTGATAGTGACGGGGAAGTAACATTTTTACGCTCCGCCCTGGTTGATCAACTACAGGGCAGGTTGGTTGTCGGCAATGTCAGAGCAGGGCAGGTTGCTGGTATCGACATAGCCAGCAATCAAACTATCATGACAATCACCTTCAAGGCTATAGCTCCGGGCTCCATCGAAATCACCTCTCAACCAAAGACGACCACATTAAGAAACGGTGACCTTCGGCAGATCCCCATAGACTCCCTTATCGGGACGAGCATCGTTATCACATTAGATCCCGGTGATATAGCAGGCAACGGAACTATTGATCTGACGGACGTCATACTCGCGCTGCAAGTGCTCTCCGGCTTTGATATTGGCAATATAAAGATATACTCCAGCGCAGACGTCAACGGTGATAATAGAATCGGCGTAGAGGAAGCCATATACAACATGAACTACATTGCCAATAACCCCTGAAATTCACATATTTTCTTGTAATGATTTTTCCCCGTTCGATTTCGTTGTCTGGCAAGTCAGCGGTTTGGGTCTTAACATTTGCCCTGATAATCATAATTTTATCCAGATACACCGGTGCCAAATCTGAAGAAGTAGTTATTTACACCTCGGTTGACCAGGTTTTTTCAGAACCTATCCTTGACAGATTTGAAAGGAGAAGCGGCATAAAGGTGCGTGCCGTATTCGATGTGGAAGCTGCAAAGACGGTGGGCTTAATCAACCGGCTGCTGGCAGAACGCAAGCGGCCCAGGGCTGACGTTTTCTGGAATTCGGAGGTGAGCCGAACTATCACACTGCAGAATAAAAATGTTCTTCAGCCGTACTTCTCCCTCCAACGCCAGAACATACCCTCAGTTTTTAAAGACAATGACGGCTACTGGACGGGATTTGCATGCAGGGCAAGGGTTTTTATCTACAACACCAACATGCTAAAGAAAGAAGAAGTCCCCTCTTCTATGCTGGATCTTATACAACCGGAATGGCAGGGCCGTTTTACAATGGCCTACCCCCTGCTTGGCACGGCAGCTACTCACATGGGAGCTCTTTACTCCCATCTAGGCAAGGAGAAGGTCGAAGAGTATCTCAAAAAACTCGAACAAAACAAAGTCCTTATTGTTGCAGGTAACTCGGTGGTCCGCGACGTGGTTGCTGCCGGCCAGGTTCCTCTAGGCCTCACAGATACTGACGATGTGCTTGTGGCGATGGCCAGGAACAAACCTGTCGATATGATATTTCCGGATCAGGAGGGAATGGGAACATTCATGATCCCCAACACAGTTGCGATGATCAAAGATTGCCCCCATCCAGAGCAGGCAAAAATACTTATCGACTTTCTCTTAAGCCCTGAGGTCGAATCACTTCTTGCACGATCAGAGTCTGCCAACCTGCCAGTTCGAGAATCAGTGCAGCACCCAGGTAATATTCCCCCTATGAAGGCCCTTAAGGTGTTACAAATAGACTACAAAGATGTCGCAACCTATGTTCCGATCTCCGATAACTTCAATAGGCGCCTGTTCTCATATTAAACCGGATTTCTCATGAACAAACTATCACACTGTTCAAGACAAAATCTGGGTTATTCCCCCAGAACAAACAACAAAAGCTTTTCAGGAAGCTAAATAGCTTGGATATTTCTTCACTCATTAGCGACACCAACTTCCTGCAGAGCTTCAGTAATTCTTTATTAATTGGCCTGGGTACATCGATGGGTGCTATTACCCTTGGTCTCATTCTGGCAATTACGCTTGAGCGAACTGCAATCTCTGGAAAATCATTATTCCAGATACTACTGCTCTTACCCTTTCTCATACCACCGTATATACATACACTCGCATGGAGCTGGCTGTTTGCAGGGGAAGGATTTCTTGTGTCCATTCTCGGTGCGCCCACTGAAATTGCCCAGACATTATATACTTTGCTTTACAGTCGACTCGGCGTTATCTGCATACTCACTATCTACTGCACCCCTCTTGCCACTATTATTATTGCCAGTGGTTTGCGTCTTTCCTCAGGTTCAGGTGAAGAAGCCGCATTAATGGCGCGTCCACCGATGTCGGTCCTGTTTCGCCACACCCTGCCTTCCATCTCTCCCCACCTAGCTGGCAGCTCCCTCATCACCATGGTTATCAGCATGCTCAACTTTAGTGTCGCCGATATCCTTCGAGTGCATGTTCTGCCCATTGAGATCTTTATCCAACTGAGTGTTTTTTACGACCAGTTCGGTGCTTTTACTATGTCTATTCCCCTCTTTGGTATTACTGCTACACTCATCGTACTTTTTCAACGTGTCATGGGAGACAAACAATTCATTTGTACTCGCCAGCAACAGAATCGGAGTGCATTAACATACTCTCTCGGGAAACCATTTTTAATCATCTGCACCTCCCTTTTTATCACATCAGCAACCATTTCACTTTTACCGCCGTTGATGTACCTTATAGGTAGCCTGTCCCAGGCACAAGAGATACTATCGACCATTTTTGATTCGTATGGAGAAATACTGTACACCTTTGCTCTTTCTGGCGGAAGCTCTGTTGTAGCAGTATGTATCGGCCTACCGGTCGCATATTTTCTCAGCCGCCGCCGTACCTGGAGTGCCACCATCAATTTCATCTTTCTACTTCCTCTTGCAATCCCCGGCGCACTACTTGCTCTCGGGATGCTAAGGGTAAATGATCTGCCTGTACTGCACCATCTTTCTTCAACATCTATCCCCTGCGTATTGGCTTTATGTCTCCACTTTCTCCCTTTTGCGGTTAAACTTCTTGAAGCAGAACTGCACAAAATTGACGTTAAACTTGAAGAGATTGCCAGGCTGTTCGACGGCTCTGTTACACACAGGTTGCGCTATATCCTCCTACCACTACTGCTTCCCGGCTTGACAATTTCGTTCTTCTTTGTCTTCATACTCTCACTCGGAGACCTTTCCATCCCATTGCTTCTTGTCCCACCGGGACGGGAAACGGTACCGGTAAAGATCTATAATCTCATGCACTATGGAGCAAATGATATGGTGGCAGTTCTCTGTTTATTCATTCTCTTCACCATTGGTTCAATAAGTATAATCACTCTTCTCTGGTATAAACGATGTCAGATGCGTCTATCAAACTAACTGAAGTAACACGCCACCACAATGCCCGGCACGGTGTATACGACATAACTTTCCAGCTTATGCAAGGTGAAGTGCTTAGTATATGCGGTCCCTCCGGCAGTGGCAAATCAACGATACTCAGGCTTATTGCCGGCCTGGACCCTCTTGACTCTGGCCATATTCAGTTATTATCGAAACCCGCCTCATCACCTGGCTTCACCCTCGCCCCACATCGCAGGCGATGCGCCATGATATTCCAGGATCTAGCCCTGTGGCCGCACATGACAGTAGCGAAGCATCTGCATTTTGTGCTTCCGCATCTCTCTCTAGCAGATCGCAAGGAACGTACAACAACCCTTCTGAGCAAAGTTCAGCTTGAACAGAGAGTCAATGCCTACCCTCACCAATTATCGGGGGGACAGCAGCAGCGTCTGGCAATAGCCAGAGCTCTCGCCGCAGACCCGGTTCACCTATTGATGGACGAACCATTCAGCAGTCTTGACTTCCAACTAAAAATGGAAATGATCGAACTACTTTCCACCCTCAAAGAGGAAAATCGAATTACAGTTATCTATGTAACCCATGATCTCAGAGAAATACTTCGATTATCTGACAGCATGCTGGTATTAGACAATGGGCGCACCAGCTTTCATGGGAAAAAACAAGACTTCATTAAAAAATATCAAACAGAAATAGCAAGGGAACAGCAATGGTCACATTCATAAGAACTGCACAAAACCAGCACCTGCTCTTCGCAGCTATGCTGGCAACTATTTTTTCTTTCATCCCCAATACCTTACTCGCCCAAAACTTTTATACCTGGGACGGGTTCGAACCCGATAAGCTTGCATCAATGTGGCTGCTGCAACGTATTGTGGATCCCGAGGCAAAAATCCAGATTGTTAAAAAAAATACCCGAATTAAAAATTTCACCCCTTTTGACACACCCACCGCTAAATTACGACGATATCATTCCGAATCAACATACGAAACCATCATCAGAACCTTTAAAGTGGAGGACTCTTCCGCACGTTGCATAGCAAAAATCATACACCAGATAGAGATCAATATTTGGAATGCTGACTCCTCCTATGACACTCAAAGAATAAAAGAGGAGATATGGGAAATTATCGACACAGCAGGTGATAGTGATGCAATTATCAAAAAATCCCATACATATTTCGACAAACTGTATGGCCAGTGTCGCTAACTATCGTTTGACAGGATTACGCGCTACAGGGTAACAAAATATTCTCATGATACAGTAGTTTGACAATCCTTTACCAATCCTGTAAAAAGCAGAGGCAGAGAGGAGTTTACACTGCTACTACGAGCAAGACTCTCTCGGACAGGCTCCTAGCGTTTTTCCACACAAAAGGATCGGCATGAACAGCCCGGCACCACCTATCATCTGCACGCTTGCCCAACATAAAAAAGGCAGCAGCAGCTATACTAAAATGAGTTATCCTGTCCACTGCGGCATCTACAGTGAACTATCAACCAGAGATTTTGTATTCCACTTCAACCTCAACAACGAAATAATTCGGGCCAAAAGAAAAGGTGGTGACTGGGGACACCCCCATGAATGGCTCAAAAGGACAATAGGAAACGACTGGGTCTATTACTCAACAGGTGGCTACACAGGTGTTTTTGAAGCAACAGGGGAATACTATCTACCCAATTTTAGATACCCGACGAACAGTATTCTGGGGGGGCACCCTTTTCGTCTTAAAGAAGTAAAAGATCTCTCCGATAATTGGCATTTTCTTCTACAAACCATAGAAGAAAGTATCTCATTTTCCACACGCCAGGATAGCACCACAGACAGGCAACGCACTTTTCTAAAAAACGTCATTGAACAATCACCGGAGATTCTAAAAAAAAGGGCCAAAAAACTCTTTGATATTATTGGCGGGAGAATCTCTGTTTTACCGCCCGATGCAAGGCATGTTGATTACAACCTTATTCCCTTGACCATCTCCAGAGGGTGTCTGTATAAATGTCGATTCTGTAAAGTAAAAAACAACCTTCCCTTCACAGAGCTGAGTAGAGCTGATATAAACAGCCAGCTCGAACAACTCAAGCTGCTCTTTGACCAGGATCTGCCAAACTACAACAGTCTTTATCTAGGTGAGCACGACGCCCTGCTGTCAAACCACCAACTGCTCCTGCATTCGGTAGAACAGGGCATTGAAACGCTGGAGCTTCAGAACTCAAACGTTCATGGCAATAACACCTTCCTCTTCGGTTCCGTTGGTTCTCTGCTTGGAGCTCCTACCGAATTGTTCCAGCAACTTGAACAATTACCCGGCAAGGTGTACATAAATCTCGGTCTTGAGTCGGCGGACCAGGAGACACTGGACCATATCGGCAAACCCATCAAGGCTCGAGATGTCGTAGAGGCGTTTCATCGAAGTCAGGAAATAAACAGAACATTTGCATCCATTGAGATAACAGCTAACTTTATCATGGATGGAGATCTTCCAACCGGTCACTACCCACGAATCCTTGAGCTTATCCGTGACAGTCTTGTGCATAAGAAACCTAAGGGAACGATATACTTTTCCCCCCTCACCTTTGATCAGCCATCACGGGCCAGACTTTTTGAATTCAACAAAATTAAAATTGTAAGTCGGCTGCCAACCCATCTTTATATTATCCAGCGTCTTTAGTCGAAGATCGCTTTAATCACTCTAGGAGAATTCACTATGCCAGATCCATCCGCCGTGAGAAAGGATATACTTTCTGCCCGCAATCAATTGACCTCAAACGAGATCAGTCTCCGATCAGAAGCCATACATGCTCGTCTTCTCGCCATGGAACAGATCCAAAAACGGCAACACATCTTTGCCTATGTCAGTTTTCGCAGTGAAGTTGAAACCCTTCTATTAATAGGGCAACTGCTGCAACTTGGCAAAACAGTTACCGTACCTATAACACGTGTGAAAGAAAAGAGGCTCGATGCTATTCATATTACCGATCTTACAGCTGATCTGGAACCCGGATATTGCAATATTCCGGAACCTAAGGAGGAACTTTGTGAAAGCCGATTGGTTGCCCCTGAAACAATTGAGACTATCCTGTTGCCCGGGTCGGTTTTTGATGAGCGGGGGGGGAGATTTGGCTATGGCGGAGGTTTTTACGACCGATTTGTTTCAAAAATCCCAAACACATCCCGTATTGGTCTCGCCTATGACCTTCAAATCATAAAAAAAGCACCTCTGCAGCCCCATGATGAGCTGCTTGACTTTGTGGTCACAGAGTCAAGAATTATTAATGGCGAAAGGAAACTGCGAACCGGTAAGCGGTAATGATCTATATAGAGTATCATCGCAATATTTCTTTCTACATCACGGCGATATAGCACTTTATCGCACCTCACAAAGATAATCCAAACGAATAAAGCCTATGTACCTTTTTTGAAAGGAAAAATGTAATAACACTGCATATCAATAACAAAGCCCCGACAAAAATATTGCCGGGGCTTTGTTATTTGCAAAATTTAGGAATTAATTATTTTTTCACAACACAAGTTTTTGCATCAACAACTTCCCCACAAGCAGCACATTTCAACGTTTTCTCAAGTTCATCAGAAAATATCTCCCACTCTTTTTCACATGCGGGACATTTCACCTTCATTTCACTTAAAGTCTTGTTGCTCTCAAACCCGGGACAGTGTGTATTGCTCATCGTCGACCTCCTTGGTGATGTAAGTATTAACATACTTCATTTGATTGCAAGCAAAATTATAACTACGAAACGTGAAAAGACCACAGAGATTTTGTAAATTATTGTGGTTCGTTCTTCTAAAATGAGAATATTATTGTGTCCGTTCACAGAAAAGCTATCTAGTGTCTGTCCCCTCCAACTTTTTAATCAGAGCATCACGTTCATCTTCCAGTGCCAGAAGATCCATCATTACCGGTGGTTTAACAGAGTGAGCAGGTAAACGGCGCTGGGTTTCCGCAATCTCCTCCTCCACTCTTATAATTTCAGCTTTTAATATTTCAATTCCAGAAGACATATCTTTATTGATGACTTGAAGGTTCTATATATTTCAGCTCTTTCTCCAACTGTACCACTTCAGATAGCAAGGCCTTTCTTTTCATGGTTTTATAGAAAATCGTCTTGCCAACTTTACTGAACCTGGAGAAAGTTACCACTTCATAACGATCAGTTTCAGTTAACAGATCTTCAACCCAGTGAACCCTCTCGATATCAAGAGAAAATTCATGGCATAATTGTTTAGCAAATTTTTCAGGATTTGCAGAAATTGATTGCCCTTTCCCCGTTCTGGAGTAGAGGCAAACATACGGTTTTAACAGCTCGACTTTCATCGACGTTGAAGGTCGTTTGTATATTTTCACATCATATGCACCCGGCGACCATGTGATTGGCTCCAGATTACTGTTTTTTTTCCCATCCCATTTGTATCTGCCACTAAAAATAGCCATGAGTCCACCTACTTTTTAGCTTATCACCTAAGATCAAAAACTACCATAAGTGACAATGGTGATATGGAGGAGGGTAACATTTTTTTTTTCCTTCCTCCTCTCATTATAGCACTAACCCCGGTAAACTGGAAGTAAGCCGGGGTAAGTACCTTCACTAATTAAGCGTTTGCATCAAGATCCCGCCGATCGGCCATATCCAGGAGCACTCTTTCTCTGGTTTTATCAATACCAAGTTGCGCTCGTTTTTTGTCTATGTGACTCACCATCAATCTCGCCATCTCTATTGGATCTTCCGCAAAACCCCATTTTCCAAAACCGAGCTCTTCGAGCTCCTCAAACAGGTGCTTTTCAAAGCGGGTTCCTTTGGTCATAGGAAAAGTATGCCCAAACACCGTATATACTCCGGATGCGACAAAATACTGGCCTATCGCTATAGCTTTTTCACTCATCCACTCTGGAGCACAACCAGCGGCCGGTAGATCCGCAATACATTCGCCGAGACCACCAACCTTGACCATCTCAGAAGCAGCAATGAGAATTCTGCTATTATCCACACAGGAGCCTAAGCCAAGTATTGGCGGCATTCCAACTGTTTCACAAACTTCGGCAAGTCCCGGGCCTGCAAGGGCCGCTGCTCCAGGCCCGGTCAATCCTGCTTTAGCAAGGGCCATTTGAGAACAGCCAGTCTGTAAAACCAGAACATCATTTTTTATTAGTTCCTTTACCAGTGCTACATGGGAATAATCCTGTTTCGACCTGGGATTGGTACAGCCAACCACTCCAGCAACGCCACGAATCCTACCATTGATGATATTTTCATTAAGTGGTGTATAACTACCGCGGAAAGAGCCACCTAACATGTAATTTATATATTCAAACGAAAATCCGTGTACACCTTTGGCTGTATTTCTTGGAATCTGAACGGGTTTCTTGCGGTTTTTAAATCGACTGATGGCCTTAATAACAATTTCATCTGTACATTCGCGAGGCTCATGCTCCTCGAGTTGAATATGGAGAGCACCCTCGATTTTCGCACGATAATTTGTTGTAATAAAAGGAGTGCCGTAGAAGTCGGCAACCTTCTGCAGACCTTGCTTTATACACTGGATATCTACGGTCATAGCATCAACAGCACCGGTGACCAAAACGGCTTCTGTACTCGAAAAATTCCCAGCATGGGATAGCCCATGTCGAGACAACGCCTCAAGCCCAGAGCAACACATTCCAACCAGATTAATACCCTTTGCTCCTGCACTCTTAGCGGCATCCAGAAGTGTATGATCGGCAACAGAGACGACCATGGATTCGAGTAAATTAGGTTCATGACCATGAACAATGATATTAACCTGATCTTCTTTAAGCACACCCATATCAACATCAACTTCCACAGGTGACGGTGTTCCAAATAGTATATCAGAAATATCAGTAGAGACCATCGAACCACCCCACCCGTCTGCGAGGGCTGTTCTCGATATCTGTTTGGTAATATTTTCATAATCCTGATCAACACCCATGGCGGTACGGTGCATCATTTCCATAATTTCCCGCATCGCCCCGCGTGGTACAATTCCAGCCTCACGCCAAAGTTCCAGTGTTTTGGGTGGTACTCTTTTGACCATTGGAATTTCGCCATCGACCTGAGTATAGGTTTTTTCCAGTTCAGCGTATAGATCAAGGGCAACGTCCTTCAATTTTCGTCCTTCAGTGACAATATCAAGAGAAGCCGCTATCTCAAGTAGCTTAATAGGATCCTTGATTGAATAGTCTGTGGTCTTTCCATCGATAACATCACGGAAAAGTTCAAGCATAGCCATACCATGATCAGTATGGGCGGACGTTCCAGCTGCAACCATTCGACCGAAGTTTCTACTGACAATGGTATCGACAGTTGCTCCACAGACACCAACCCTGTCATAGGGGCTATTAACATTCATCCTGCAAGGTCCCATGGAACAATTTTTACAGCAGGCAGACTTGTCTCCAATTGGACAGGCCTTCATAGCCTGAGCTCTATCAAAAAAGAGCTCAACTCCATCTTCACGCGCCTTGGTTATCATCTGGGCAGTTGAATCACAAGTAGTCAAATCTTTTGCCTTAATGAGTTCTAATGGTTTTGCCATAACTCCTCCGGATGCATAGGTTAGCGACAATCCAATGAGTTTCTATACAGGTAACATCTACTAACTCAACGTCAAAAAACCGATGTGATCGAAACTACAACCATTGAATTGTCAATACAGCTTCTCTTTTGAGAATTATTCCCAGTATTGAACATTACACCACAATGTGGTATTGTCAAGATTTTAGCAACTTCGGAAAAGGTAATTGTAAACTTCGAATGATTTTTCTAGGAGTGAGGAGGTAGATCAAGCCATCGTCAGCAAAATGAGTTGCTAACAACAGCTTGATTGTATGTGATTACTACGCTTGCTTCATATCTTTTAATTTTTGAACTATATCAAGCAGTTCAACCGGAGCTCCGGCTATATCATCAAACGCGCGTCTTCCAGCCCTGTCGGCAGAAATAATTTCATCATCTTCTGGTAAAAAACCTAAAATTTTGAAATCAGGGAGAGAATTACGTATAAGATCTTCATCCTCTTTGTTTCGAACCCGGTTTCCAAGAACCAGAACATTGGTTATACCAATATCAGAGCCCAATTTACGAATTTTTTCGGCGGCAGCTCTACTTCTGGCTCCGGGGTTAACTACAATCAACAAGGCGTCAACCGATGACGATGTTGCACGGCCTAGATGTTCAACCCCAGCCTCCATATCCATGATCACTATATCATCCCTAACAAGTACAAGATGATTCATCAGCGCCTTCAAAATTGTACTTTCAGGGCAGATACACCCCGAGCCACCGCTCTGAACGGTGCCCATAACAAGCAGTTTAACATTGTCCTTGGTCCGAGAAAATCTTTCTGGAATATCATCGACCTTAGGATTAAGGGCAAAGAAACCACCCATGGTTCCGGCCTTTGCCCCGGTACGTTCTTCTATGAGTTCAGTCAGCTGAGACACCGGAGTAATCGGCTCATTTTCATCAATCCCAAGACCTGCAGCTAAATTAGCCACCGGATCAGCATCAATCGCTATAACCTTGTTTTCCTTATCAGCTGCCAGGCATCTTGCCAGCAGAGAGGTAACTGTGGTTTTTCCAACTCCACCCTTACCACCAATTGCAATTTTAAGACTCACGATTAACAATCTCCTCTAACATAACACTTTAAAATAATACAATAACTCTACCCGAAAAAGCGATTTTCCATTAAAACACCATGAAGGTAGCTCGCTTATTCTTTAACTACCTTTCCATTGCTATCGACTATAGCTACCACAAAACCTGCCTTTTCAGCGGTCTCATGAAGCTCTTCAATATGAACGGCCTGCAATTCATGTTTTACGCCTTTTTCTCGAGGTAACTCGAGGAAACAATCATTTGCATCTTCTTTAGATTGAAATGCAGGAATGAAATTTACCGCCTTTTCCTCATTGAATAAACCGAGTAATGTTTCATTGGGACCAGGATCGCAGATAAAAACATACAACCACTCGTCTGAATTTTGTTCTTCTGTCATAATATATCTCTTTTGGTAAAATATTTACGGTTGATGACAACAAATAATCCTACATCAGATGTTGTAAACATTTTTTGACAAAAAAAAAGCCCCATCCTCTAAAGGATGGAGCTTTTTGATAAATCTGCAAAATCTTAGATATCCAGATAGGAATCAGAAAACAAATTTTCACCGGTAATAACTTTTACAGTCTTTACATAGTCAGCATGTTCTTTTGATAAAGTTGACAGCTCTGGTGCAGCACCGTCCATTGCCTGGTGCACAATATCAACGATATCTTGACGTCTGCCCTTTGCTACAGAGGTGAGTTCAGTATCAAGTGGATCGGCAATAACAGACTTCATACCATAACGTTCAAGCATGATCATGAAGGTGTTATTTAAGATTGGACGCAATTCAACTGGTGGTCCATTTGAGATGTTAGACAAACCACAGGTAGACATTGAACCAGGTGCAATATCTTCAAGCATCATCTGAAAATTCAGTAGAGAAACACACTGGGCCTGCTGAATGTTCACAGGAGTAACAATACCATCTACCCAGATTTTTTCGTTGGGAATTCCGGCTTCATTGGCGGCATAGAGCAGTTCAACACAGAGTGCAGCTCGCTCATTCTCATCACGTGGCAGTCCGTCAGGTCCCCACATAAGAGCAACGATATCGGCTTCATACTTTGCTGCCATTGGCAACATTTCGGTGTATCGTTCCGGACGCGCCATAATTGAGTTCACAATATGCGGCTTACTGGCAGGTTTTAGAACCTTCAAACCCTCTTCAATCGCAGCGATATTAGAGGTATCTAGCAATAAAGGTGTATCTGGAGCAGCTTCCTGCACTACCTGGCAGACCCATGGCATCAACTCATGGCCATCTTTTTTAGCTGGTCCAAGATTGATATCAATGTAGTCCATCTCAAGCTTCAGTTGCTCAGCAACTTCTTCCTGGATCGGTTTTGCATCACGTTCCTTGTATGCTTTTCCTATTACCTTGGAAATAACATTAAGGCTTTCACCAAAAAGAATCATATTTTTCTCCTTTGTCAAAGATAGTAGTAACAACTTCCTGAACTTCCAAAACAACGCTACAATGTCGTACAGTAGATACACCAATTCTCCCTTGTAGGGAGAATCGGTAAATCAATCTATTACGCTTTATTTACTCTTAAGAAATCCAGCAAGATGAGCAGCTTCCCGTGGTCCAACAGTGATTGTCCAACCAGAAAGTTCCTCTTCAACATCTCCGGCAATTGCTGCAGCATACCCTGGAATAATAACCTCAGTATGCTTGACTTTGTCCATGATTCCACATTTCTTGACAAACATTCCAACATCATCACCGCCAAACTTACCAGCAGCCCATGCTGTAAGAACTGAAAGTCCTTCTGCATCTTTAATGAGCAACCATGCAGGCACCTTACTGGCTTCAATTTCACCAGAAACTATAAAATAGGTAAGAGCAAAGTTTGTGGTAACGAGAACAGGTGAGTTCTCATCAGGATTACCAATCTCAAAGATACCTTCAGTCACGGTCATCGGACGCTGAGGATCAGTGTAGATATTGAGTCTTTCAAGCAATAATGGGAAGATAACTTCGGTAGTCAGATCAGACATAACCACAATGCCACCATACTTGGCTACATACATACTGGCTACAAGACCTTCCGTCTCGATGTTGGATGCCATTTCACATGGGAATGTGATAGTTGGAAAACCAAGTGAGCGATTTCCATCTTTCAGTGCAGCACGACGGATAGCAACCATATCTTCAAGAGACTGTTTTACTTCTCGGGAACCTGAGTCAAGAACCAGGTCCTTAAGTCCCATACCGGTCAGTTTTTCAGTCAATGCAACAAGACCATCAATGGTATCTGCTTTAACTGCGAGTGGCAGGTCATTGTCAAGTGCAATTTGACCAAAAGCATCAGCGGTATCAGCGGTTGCAGCATAGATCAAAGGACGCTTGAAACCGGCTGTTTTAACTGCGCCTTCAATAATTTCGGCACTTTCACTCATCAGAATGAGGTTAAACTCTGAAGTCTCAGCGATCAACTTTGCAAGAGATGCAAAGGCAACCCCGTCACCATTAACATCTTTTAATGCAACGAGTTCAGGACGTAGATTCAAACCAACCCTTTCATATTGCAGGGCATTCCATGACTTCAATTTGGCTTCTACATCTGCCTCTGCACTATCTGAGGCAATAATACCAGCAAACATTGTGGGATTAAAAAAAGTCTTCTCATGTCTGAAAAGAACAGTTTCACCACCGGTTTTTGCAGCACGGACACCTTTACCAACCGCTACCGGCCGAATTGGTGGAGCAGAGGCCTCAGCGAGTTCAGCTCTTGCTTCCTCAGAAACGTATGGACAAGCATCAAGTTCCGCTTTGCCAGACGCAAGGTTCATAGCAAAGGCGAGGCAAGTCGGAACCCCACACTCCTTACAGTTGGTTTTTGGCAGGAGTTTGAAGATTTGTATTCCTGTTAACGCCATTTGTGTTGTCTCCTTATGTATATTTCTTAGCGGGATTAGCATGGCCTCACTTCAGAAGTAAAGCCATGCGCCCTGCTTCAATAATTAGCCAATAAGAGGATCCATGCTAAGAGCAGGATGTCCCTTCTCCTCGAGCCATGGCAAGATCTCTTCCTCGGTGATACCAACAGTTTCATCGGCTATCAAATCCGCGAAATTTTCTACGCCCATCTCAGCGCCCCGAGCGTTAAGTCTGTCATAGATCTCATCTTTAACGACCTTTGGCATCCAGACCATACGAAGCAGTCCACCATCACCGAGGATGAATTTCTTCTGGGTGATGTTAAACTTGGAGTGACCAACAAAGCCAGGAGAAGATGCACCACCACCCATAACACCAGCGAGAGTGGTAAACTTCATACCGGAAGGAGTTTCACCTGTATAATCACGACCAACAGTCATGATGCCGTTACAGCTTGGCAGCATAGCAGCAATACACTCACAGCAACCACAGGTGGTCATTGGAGCATGAACCATTGAGTAGAAGTTGTAGGTATCAACCGCGCCTTTAGAGGCACCTTTAATAAATTCATCAACACCTTCAAAACGACCAAGTACCGGATCAAGGACCTTACCTTTTTCGATAGGCTGATTTGGACCGGTGGGATTGATCTCATAAGATGCCTTACAATCCATCCAGTTATATGCACCACAAAGACCTGTTCTTTCAGGGCTTACTGAACATACGTGACTTGGAGCAAAAGACTGACAGAGACTGCAAGAGTAGAAAAGCTCTACATCTTCATCTGTCATATTATCAACACGGGCATCACGGGTCTTGTATTCAGCCCTTGCTGTAGTGGTCATCTTGTCAACGTCTTCTTTACCTGTGTAAAGAGTAATTTGAACTTTGTCCACTATCTTCTGGAAATCCTGATGGAATTTAGCATGAAGCACAACCCCGATGTCCTTTAAGGTAAAGCCTTTTTCAATTGCAGCCTTACTGATTCTTACCCAAGAGATATCACGCTGACCAATATGCATGATGCCCTGAATATAGTTAATCAGATGATGGATCTGACGCTCCATAATTGGCTCGAAATCAGTTTGGAACTCACGACCAGCGATCTGAACAAAAATACCGAGAGGAAGAACGTCACCTTCTTTCATATCTCCAATGTCTGGTCCTACGACTGTAACCTTGGCATCTTCGATTTCGTTCATCTCAGCCATTTTCACGAGTTCAGTACACTGGGTCTTACCACCACCCATCTGGCCGAAAAGATCAGCACCGCGAACACGCTCGCCCTCAAATGCAGGACCAAATGCGAGAGGAATATCAATCTCTGTGACGTTGATCTTAAGACCACGAACCTCAACAGACTTCTGACATATTTCGTCATGAGCAACATTGGCTACAACATGCTCATAGGTACAGATACCAGTTGGCAGGATCTCAGGAATATCGGTATCAGCAAGAGTCGGGAAGCCCCAGTTAACACAACCGGCAGCGGCAACAGCCCACTCAGTACCAACATCACCTAATGCATTAACAAATGCAAAGATTCTGTTCTTGTTGTACATCAGCATTTTGCGATAATCACCAGGTTGAACACCACCAAATGCCATAGCAGCACGGTTGGCGAAACCAAGAGCAAAAACTGCTGAGGAAATATCTGGTCCAAAAGGAACGATACGGGTATTCCAACCAACCTGCATACCAGCCTCTAAACACTGCTCAATAACGGTCTTGCCATAGTGATTGGCGGCACAGAAGACATAGAGGTTTTTCTTCTGATAATCTTCGACGATCATTTGGGCGGTCTCGGCGTCGGGAGCGGCACCAACGATTGCCGCAAAACCAGGAGCCGAGCCATCAACAAATTCGACACCGCGTTTTCTAAGAATAATGTCACTGGCGGGACCAACCCAGATTTTTCCGGCATCGACATCCGGATCTTCAGCGTCAAGGTAGAAATCCGGCTCTCTCAGAATACGAAGAGCTTCTTTTACTTCATAGGCGAAAATACCAGCCATACCAGCATCGAGGAGGGGCCCTAGATACGGAAGGTGGTTAGCGCCCTTAATATGAGGTGGTAAAAGACCACGGGCAAATTCCATGGGCTTTTTCAAATCTTCAAGGGTCTCACATTTCATTCCGGTCAGGGAATAAATTACTGGGAGATAATATGCGGTATTAGGAAAACCGATCTTCGTGCTGGCGTCGTAAGTTTGAAGAGCCTTTTCAAGGTCTCCTTCGACCTGGGAAACAACTTTATAACCGCCCTGTATAGCTGCAAATGCTACTAATCTAGACATGCTTTACTCCTTATATTAGTAATAACGTAATATTCTTATATTATTCCATTCCAAGGGCTTGTCTGTCAGCCATATCCATAAGAACCCTATCACGTGCCGTATCGATGCCGAGTTCTTTACGCTTCTTGTCGATATGGGCGATCATCAGATGAGCATGCTTAATTGGATCCGGCTCACAATCCCACTTACCGCCATACATATTTTCCATCTCATTGTAGAGATAGTCTTTAAAGACTGGAGCGCCTTCAACAGGCATATGATAGCCAAAAACAGTATAAACACCAGAAGCTACAAAATATTGACCAATTGAGATGGCTTTTTCACTCATCCACTCAGGTGCACTACCAGCGGCTGGCAAGTCACAGATGTCATTACCCAGTCCACCAGCTTTAACAACCTCAGTTGCAGCAAGCAGAATTCGACTGTTATCAACACAGGAGCCAAGATGCAGAACCGGTGGAATACCAACAGTCTCACAAACCTCGGCAAGACCAGGGCCACAATGAACAGCAGCAGACTCAGGAGTACAAAGACCATGCATACCAGCTGCGATTGCACTACAACCTGTGGTCAAAACGATAACATCATTTTTAATGAGTTCTTTGATGATTCTGATGTGCTCATCATTGTGCTTAGTTCTTGCATTATTACAACCTACGACCCCGGCAATACCACGAATACGACCGTTGATGATATTGTCATTCAAGGTGAAATAATCGCCGCGAAAACTTCCACCCAGGTGGTATTGGATAGATTCGACACCAAATCCAGCTATCTGGCTTGATTTGTGACGAGGAATCATAACCTCAGAACCACGATTTTCGTAGTTATCAATAGCAATTTTAACAATGCGGATTGCATCTTCCATTGCATGATGTTCATCAAACTCAATATGAAGCACATTTGGCTGCTCCATCTTGGCTATTGGATGCGTAGTGATGAGTTTGGTATGAAAACACTTGGCAACATTGGCCAGGTTCTGGAAGATACATTGGACATCAACAACCATTGCATCACAAGCACCGGTAATGATAGCAAGTTCCTGCTGAAGGAAGGTACCTGCTGGTGGTACGCCATGGCGCTGTAATACTTCATTGGCGGTACAACAAATACCGGCCAGCTGTATACCTTTTGCACCCTTTTCTTTAGAATAGTCTATCAACTCCTGCGATTGAGCAGCAGCAACGATCATTTCGGAGAGCAGAGGCTCATGGCCGTGAACAATGATATTTACGTGGTCATCTTTTAAAACTCCAAGATCCGCCTCAGCCTGCAGAGGAGAAGGAGTACCAAACATAACGTCCTGCAGGTCGGTACCGATCATGGAACCACCCCAACCATCAGCAAGAGAAGCTCTGGTACCCTGCTTCATAAGATTTTTGTAATCCTGATCAACACCCATATGGGTACGATGCATGATTTCAACGATCTCACGATCAACGTTACGTGGAATAACACCTTGTTCTGCCCACTTGTCCTGAAGCGGTTGTGGTGCTCTTTTGATCATATGGAGACTACCGGTTGGCTTACCCCATTCTGCCACTGCAATTTCACCAACAGCGATGGCGATTTCCTGAATATCACGATCCTTGACCACACCATCTTCTTCCACAGTGGTGGCTACGCCGTAATATGGTGCAATTGCCCTCAGTTTGATCGGATCCTTAATTTTGTAATCATCAACTTCACCCTTAGCTGCTGCCAGGAAAGTAATGGCAACATTACGGCCATGATCAGAGTGAGCAGCTGCACCACCTGCAATCATTCGGATAAAGTTTCTGGCACAGATAGTGTTTGCAGTAGCACCACAAAGACCTTTACGTGTATCTTCACCCTGAATGCCATCTTTTGGTAACGGCAAACGGCATGGTCCCATTGCACAATTTTTACAACAAATACCCTGCATACCAATAGCACATGGCTTCATGGTTACAGCGCGGTCAAAGACAGTCTCAACACCAAGCTGTTGGGCTCTGAGGATCATTTCCTGTGTTGACGCGTCAATAGAAGCTTCAGCCGCGTTAGCTTGTTTAACTATTTTTGCTTTTACTTCTGCCATATCGAGGTTCCTCCTCGTAGAATTTTTGAGATTGGCTACCATCTCAAGAGCATAACTTCACTTTTTCTACAATTTGATTGTTCTTGCTTATTATCTTTTATGGAATCTATCGAGCATCGCCAGAATTTTTTCCTGATCTGTCTGTTGCTCTGCAGCTGCGGTCAGTGCCATCTCTTCAACTGGCTGATTGGCCTCTGCATCATGTGCAGCGGCTCGGGCCTGGGCACGTAACTTCTTAAGCGCCTTCTCATCTTCTTCACGTTGCTGAGCCTCGGCTTTTACAGCATCGGCTTCTGCTTTTGCTTTTGCTTCAGCAGCTGCTTTTGCGTCAGCTTCCGCTTTGGCTTTAGCATCAGCTTTTGCTTTGGCATCGGCCTCAGCTTTTGCTTTGGCATCAGCTTCTGCTTTGGCTTTTGCTTCTGCATCGGCTTTTGCTTGAGCAGCTGGATCTACTACAGGCTCAGGCTTGGCCTCTTTTTTAGGCTCGTCCTTTGCTGGTGCTGCAGCTTTCTTGGCAGCAGCGGGTTTCGCAGGAGCAGCTTTTTTGGCAGCAGCTTTTTTAGCAGGAGCTGCTTTCTTTTCTTCCTCAGCAATTGTCAGATCAACTTCTGGTGCAAGTGCAGCAAAATCGATATCAGCTTCAGCAAGAATCTTTTCGATAGGCTTGGAATCAGCAAGTGATCCGCCATCAGCAAGGGCATTAATATACTCTTTGGTCAACCTGATAGCCTCAGGATGGCGCATGATGAGAAGATTAGAACCACTGAGAAGATATGAGACTGCACCAATGGCTTCCATCATAATACCACGTTTCTCAGGATCTCCAAGAAGTGGTGCTTCTTCCAAGGACTGCTTAGCCTCTTTACATTTCCACACCTCGTTCCCGAGGTTATTAATCATTGGGTATTGGAGTTTATCATCACCCTGGACCATTGCTGCCATGGCTAGACGTTCCATAACAGAATAGGTGTATTCCATCCCGTAACCAAGTCCACCAGTAGTAGGGTCAACAAGGACTCTATCCATTGGCATACCAAGATTTTCAAGGAGAATATTAACCTGTTTTGCAAGGTTTACATCAATAGGTGATGAGGAAATGACTGCGTGGCCATAGCCCATGGCTGCAGCACCAATTCCCTTATAGTTAGCTTCTTCTACAGGACCGAGCACCAGACTATAATCCTGGCACTGTTCTGCAACGACCTTCAATACTTCTTCATCTTTAGCTGGATTAGCACAACCCCAGACGATAACTGGAACATTAACTGCTTCCAATACTTTTTTTACCGTTGCTGCTGCTTCTTCAGGACTGGCGTCCTTGTCATTAGGGTCAATTGACTTCAACTGGACAACAACAGCCTCAGCTCCGAAATCATCCACACATTTTTTGGCCCAAGCAGCTGGATCAGAGACAACATCCTTAAAGGGAGCTAAAACCGGCTCTGGCCAGTCCTCGGGCTCCATGTCCCAGATTTCCATAGCTATTACAGGCTTGTTCGGCATGTCACCTTCAAAGGTGTGGAATGGATAACATGTCTCACCTCCAACGGTAATGGCCGAGTCACCGCTACCTATGGAAATTGCTTTGATGCCGCCGCTATAGGATTCCTTCTTCAGTTCAAATCCCACTTTTGCCTCCTTACTGGTGAGTAATTATTCTCCTGAAGGTTGTCGCAACACCTTGCCATGGCAACCTCCCCTTTTCAACACGAGCAATACTACAAAAGTACAAACATCTATATAAATGGCTGGATAGACTATCCAGTCAGCTTACAGCTTCAACTTCGCATAAAGACAATTCAAATCATTATTTTTTTCGTGCCTCCATACGTTCTTTCAATCTGGGGAATTTTTCAATCTCTGTATGGGGTAAAAACATTGCAGCAATATAATTATCCATATAGGAAGGTGTCTCTGAGAGTTCAAAGTTGGTCATTTTCTGGGTAACTGAGACAACATCCTTACGTATTCTATTGGTCAGAGAACTCATCCGTGCCCCCATGAGTGAGCCGTTTCCGATGAAGGTTACTCGGTCCGCATCAATCTCTGGTAATAAGCCGATGGTCATGGCCTTTTCAAGATCGATATAGCTGCCAAAGCCACCCGCAAGGATTATACGCTCGACCATATCCATGGTTAGACCTACTTCCTCAATGAGGGTCATACAGCCACTATATATAGCACCCTTTGCTCTGATAAGATTATCAAGATCAGGCTCAGTCAAAACGATATCACGATCAATCTGTGTCTCCTCTTTCCAGGCCACAACGTACTCCCAGACATCGTTAGTCTGTCTGATCCTTGCGGTTTCATGGTCACGATTAAACTTTCCACGATTGTTGATGACCCCAATTTCAAACATCACGGCGGCCATGGTAATTAAACCGGAACCGCATATCCCTTTCGGCCTGACATCACCAATGGTAAAAATCATTGGCTCATAGGTTATCGGGTCAATTGAAAAGTCCTCAATAGCTCCTTTAGCAGCACGCATACCAAATTCCACACCGCCGCCTTCAAAGGCCGGACCCGCGGAACATGCAGTACAGGCAAGCCAGTCTTTATTGCCGACCACCAGTTCCGCATTGGTACCGATATCTAAGAACAGAGTCAGCTCTTCATTCCGGTACATGCCGGATCCCATAACTCCTGCTACGATGTCTCCGCCAACAAAACTAGAAACCTGTGGATAGTTTAGTGCTATAGCGTGCTCGTTAATATGAACACCCACATCCGCCGCCGCAAACGGAGGATAGAGGGTTGCCGTTGGGACATAAGGAGCGCGTCTTATATTTCGTGGATCAATCTGGAGAAACAGCTGAGTCATGGTTGTGTTGCCCGAGAAAGTAATTGTTGAAATATCCTCCCGGTCTATCTTAGACTTCTTGATTATTTTCTCAAGAACACTGTTTATTGTAGACACTACTACCTCGTGGAGTTTTTGTAATCCACCAGGCTTTTCAGCATATATAATTCGAGTAATAACGTCTTCGCCATAACTGATCTGGCCGTTGAAATCCCCAGCTTCTGCCAGACATTCACCTGTGGTCAAATCAATAAGCTGCCCATAAATGGTGGTCGTTCCAATATCCATGGCAACAGCGTAATTTGAATCCGTTGTGTCGCCTGGTTGAACATTGAGGATAAGGTTTTTACCATCGGACCGGACAGGTCGCATCATAGTGACTGTCAACTGAAAATTTCCATCACGCAGGGCTGAGGGTAGTTTTCTAATGACAGGAAGCGTCAACTCCAGCTTATGTTCATCCGCCTCTAATTTCAGGTATTCAACAAGCCTGGTCACATCAGGCATGTTATTTTGAGCATCAGGTGGGGAAAGGTTGAGTAAAATTTTTTCAACCGGCGGGATAAATAGACCTTCTTCTTTGAGAACCTCGAAATCCATCTGCTGAATCTTAGCAGTTCTCCTTGGAGTGGCCTGAAGATTCATGACGCTTCTGTCTACGGATGATTCAATGGGAATTCGAACAGTGGCATCCCCGGAAACCCTAGATAAACATGCAAGGCGGAATCCTTTATCTATATCTTCGTCGCTAATCCTTTCA
Organism: Desulfobulbaceae bacterium; assembly: GCA_024227155.1. Taxonomy (GTDB): domain Bacteria; phylum Desulfobacterota; class Desulfobulbia; order Desulfobulbales; family Desulfocapsaceae; genus Desulforhopalus_A. Next base: position 5,244 of record JAAELB010000116.1, on the reverse strand, counting down.
GTGGTCCCGCCATCGACAGAGCCACTCTCAAGTTGAACGCGGCACTTACCACAAACACCTTCACCTCCGCACGAAGCATTAATATGTACACCTGCCTGCAATGCGGCTCGGATTAGACTCTCACCTTCTGGAACGGAGATATCCCTTGCGTGGGGAAGAAATGTAACAGTGCACTCATTCATGCATTTTACCTTAACAACCAGGACTACAGATGGATTTAACTACCGGTTCAATTCACCAAACAGCGAACCTCAGACACATATCAAGAATACGAAATGGTCGAAAAGCTTTAAAATCACTCCTGCCCTACAGTATAACAAGACTCACTCCCTAATCGTCCCGGAGCCTGCCGTTTTTACAACAGGGAAATATATCATATTTTTTCACACTTACAACTTGTAAATGCTAATTTTCCCTTAAAACTCCATTAATTCTGTGACAATCATACATCTCTTAAATTGCAGTTTTTCATAACTTTTTTTGATACTTCCCGATTATCCTACCCTTCCATTCCATATCAAAACGACTGAGGTGTCACACTGTGGCTATGAACTTATTTCCCGTTATCCCACACCAACGCAAGATGCTCATTTCGTGGTCGAGCCAGTCTCTTTAATCATATTTTCTTTTTCAAGGAAATAAATCACACAGGACGTCCTATACTTGCAATAGAGCTCGGGATCTGAGCAATTCAGACACTCGTCACACAGGTAAATTTTATATTTTCCACAATAATACGCAGTTTCAACCGTCGAATGATTCTTGCATTTACCCATAATTCACACCTGATGATTTGTACCATCAATAATTGTCACCCTCTTTTAGCATTTCCTTAAGTTTTAGCAAGTAATTTTTAAACGGACTGTGGTCTGCCTTGAACTCCTGGAAATCCAATGACAACGTGGTCTTTTGGTAGGACCATTACTTGCCAAGGCAACAGAAACCACAACACCACCTTTGATATCATCCGTACGAGTCAGTATTAACGTCCTTTTTGGCTATTTGCATTTCCACTTGACAATAGTCGTGGTATTTTTTACTATTGGTAATACCATTATAACAACATTGTCCCTATTGAGCAGATGGAGAAAACCTTATGAAAAAAAGTCAAGTTGAAGAATTGAAAGTTATTTTCGGAGAAAAAGACGTACTCACAGAAATCGAAGATATGGTTGCCTACAGTTATGATGCCTCACACGTGGAAATTCAACCGGAAGCTGTGGTATTTGCGTCAACAACAGAACAGATAAGCCAGCTGATGAAATTCGCTTACAGAGAAAACGTCGCCGTAACCCCGAGAGGCCAGGGAAGTGGATTGTCTGGCGGCTCCATCCCTCTTAAAAAGGGCATTGTCCTCTGCATGGACAAGATGAAGAAAATTATTGACTTTGACCCTGCAAACCGTCTCATTACTGTAGAAGCAGGACTCACAACCTCTGACATAGACCCCATAGCTGTTGATGCAAACCTATTTTATCCACCTGATCCAGGCAGTGTCACCTTTTCGACCATAGGAGGAAATGTAGCCGAAAATGCCGGCGGCCTTAGAGGCTTAAAATACGGGGTAACCAAGGATTATGTCAAAATGATGAAAGTGGTCCTACCCCAGGGAGACATCGTCACGCTTGGTAATAAGTGTGTAAAACATGTTGCAGGATTCAACATGGAAGGCATTTTTGTCGGTAGCGAAGGGTTACTCGGCATTATGACAGAAGTTACCCTTGCACTCCTGCCAATCCCTGAACATCGAGAATCAGCACTCGCCATCTTCAATAGCCTTGACGGCGCCGCCCAGGCTGTTTCTGATATTATTGCTGCGGGAGTGACCCCATCAACTATGGAGTTCATGGACAATGCCACTATCAATGCCATTCAGAATTTCAAAGACTGCAATCTTCCACGAGATGCTGCAGCGGTGTTACTTATAGAAACAGATGGCGAGAAAAACTCCTCTATTGCAGATATGGGTAAAGTTGAACAACAAGTGAAGAAAAACGATATTCGCGAATTTGCCAGGGCCAAAACGACAAAAGAGCGAGACTCACTTTTTGAAGGACGCCGGGTTGCACTCAACGCACTCGCAAGTGTCAAACCAAATCTGATCCTGGAAGACGCCACCGTCATGAGATCAAAGCTACCGGAAATGGTTCAGGGCATTACCAACATAGCCGCAAAACATGACATCCAGGTCGGCATATTTGGCCACGCAGGGGACGGCAACCTTCACCCTACCTTTCTCATAGACATGGGTGACAGAGAAGAGATGATTCGAACAGAAAAGGCGGTCGTGGAACTGTTCCAGCTTGCAATTGATCTTGAAGGTACTATCTCGGGTGAACATGGCATCGGCCTTGAGAAAAAACCATTTTTGAAAGACCAGATAGGCGCCGAAGGCATTGCCCTTCTACAGAACATAAAAAAGACATTTGATCCAAAAAATTTACTAAACCCTGGAAAGATGTTTGACATGCCTGAAGAATTTACGGCTTAAGTGGAGAAGCAGAGATGAACGCGCAAACAACTATCAAACAACAGGCAGAAATCCACCTGATGGAAGCCGCACAGGAATTTCAGAAATGCATGCAGTGCGGAAAATGCAGAAGTGTCTGCCCCGTTTTCAAAGAAATGGGCAACGAGCTCTATGTGGCCCGTGGAAAAAATAAATTGGCAGAAAAACTGGTTAGCGGTGATCTGCAAATCACAGATAGAGTGAAAGACGCCATTAATGAGTGCCTCAACTGCAAAACCTGCTCTGCGAACTGCCCGGCGGGCGTTAGCCCGGAGCATGTTGTTTTAAGACTCCGCTGGTACATAACCACCCAGGAGGGATTGGGATTCTTTAAGGCTCTTATATTTAGACAACTGGTCTGGAGAAAATGGCCACTGACAATAGGTGCTATGCTCATCGGTGTTGCCCAGCGGCTACTCTTTGGCATTGGCCCCAAAAACCCCGTCAGATATCTCTTTCCACTCTTTGGTTTTTCCAAAAGGCGATTTTTCCCTAAGATGGCCCTCCGGAGTGCCCAAAGCCAGTACCCTGAAGTAATTCCGGCAAAAAATGGGGTTGCAAAAAAACGCATCGGATACTTTACGGGCTGCGCCGGCAATCTTATCTACACCAATGTTGCAAAATCGGTAATCGACATTCTCACAGGGTATGGATATGAAGTGGTCATGCCCAAAAAACAGAAATGCAACGGCACCCCTGTCCTTGCAAATGGTGATTACGAAGGCGCCAAAATGCTCATGGAGCATAACTACAAACTTTTTCAGGAATATGATCTGGATGCTATTGTGGTTGCCTGCTCCTCCTGCGGCATGTCTCTTAAAAAGGAAATTAAAGTATTTATTGATCAGTCAAAAGAGTTGCAGGAGTTCACCGACAAGGTTTTTGACATTCATGAATTCATAGAGCAGAACATCGAAATCAAGCAGGAAGAACTTGGCTCTCTGCCTTACAAGGTATCCTACCACGACCCCTGTCATATGGTGCGGGGGCAGGCGATCAGTGAACAACCGCGCAATTTACTGAGAATGATCCCCGGAGTTGATTTCCATGAAATGAAAGATGCAAACGTGTGCTGCGGCAGCGCCGGAAGTTATTGCATAACCCACTATGACACTGCTATCAAAATCAACAACCACAAGGTTAAAAACATCCAGGCAGCTGATGTCGATTATGTTGCAAGCGGCTGCCCAACCTGTGTTATGCACATCCAGGACAATCTGCTCCAACATGAATCAGAAGAAAAAATGCGCTTTGTGGTCGAAATGCTCGCCGATTCTCTAAGAGCCAGGGGCACCATCAAGTAAGCTAGCAATAGCTAGTTTACCCAATCTTTAGTACCTTATAAATTATTTTCTGTGTTTTTGTGGCAGAGATAAGCGTAGACTTCGAAATAATTTATAAGGTACTTATCCAAGCCTTTTCAAAAAATTCCGATTTATTCGGGTTAGGAATACCAAGATGGATCAGACCCTCATTACAGGAAAAGATGCCCCCCTCGAAGAGACCATAGACAGGGCGACATCTCAACTACACCACCTTGGTATTGAAGTCAAAACATCAAACTGGCTCAACCCTGCACCCCATTGCTGGTCGGTTCACATCGAATGCTCAAGCTGTCCAGCACTCTATACAAACGGAAAAGGCACCAGTCGGGAGGCGAGCCTTGCAAGCGGCCTGGGGGAATTTTTTGAAAGGCTCTCAACTGATTTTTTCTTTGCTGAGTACAGTCTTCAAAGCAACAGTGAAATCTCAAAACGACTTCCCTTTCGGTTTCATCCTGAGGAAAAGTGGTTCACCCGGGCAAACGGCGACTCCGCCTTCAACACCAGCAACAAAAACGCTCAAATACTCACCCCGCAGCTACAAAGTTTCTACGACCCTGACGGAGAGCTCTCTTTTACCAATCTCCTTGACAATAATCTGGACGACAACAAACGGGGAATTGCAACGCTACCATTCAAATCCGTTGACACAGAAGAAATTGTATATTTTCCTGTCAGTCTTTTAAACAACCTCTATGTCAGCAATGGAATGGCTGCAGGAAACAGCCCCGCCGAATGCAACTCCCAGGCACTTTCCGAGATTATAGAGAGATTCGTCAAATTTAAAATATTACAAGAATCCATTGCCCTTCCGGATATCCCTCGCTCAGCACTTAACAGCTTTCCTCACCTGTGTGCAATTATCGATTGCCTGCAGACAGATTCATTTATTATCCGCCTCAAAGATGCCTCCCTCGGAGGGCAGTTCCCTGTGATATGTGCGTTGCTTATTGACACAACATCTGGGGGGACCTTTGCCTCATTTGGTTGTAATTGTCGTTTTGAAACCGCTTTAGAACGTACCCTGACTGAACTCCTCCAGGGGAGACAACTTGATCAGTTACGCAACTTCGCCCCACCCACCCACGACACATCCCTGGTTGCAGACCCCTTTAACCTGGAGAGCCACTTTATTGATTCCGATGGGATGATCAGCTGGAGGATACTCAGGGATCAGCCTGACTACAGCTTTACCCCATGGGACTTCAAGGGAACAACAACAGAAGAATTGAACCTGTTAACAAATATCGTAAAAAAAAGCGGACACAATACCTACCGCGCCGAGTACAAACATTGCGGCATCTATTGCTGTCGCCTGCTTGTTCCTGGCCTGTCAGAAATATATCCTGTTGACGACCTTATCTGGAATAACCGTAACAGAGGAACTGACCTGAGACCTCAGCTCCTGACACT
>JAAELB010000115.1 GCA_024227155.1 Desulfobulbaceae bacterium | reverse complement strand
TTAGGTTCTTTATTACTGGTTTCCTTATCACGTATCTTATGAATTATTGCATTCTGATTTGCATATACACAGTACCAAATTAATCAAATTAGGGAAGCATGTGAAAATTATCTAAATCTCATAGTAAATGAGTGTATTTTCAACACAATTGTCCATAAAATCACTATAATTGATCATAAACAAACAAATGATGGCTCTTTGAAAAGCTCTATTGATTTCCCAAAATGTTCTAGAACATATATACAAATTACCTTGATTTGCATATGCTTTATTTGCATATTCATATGATGTACTTTCATTTGACTTCCCTTTAGGTTCTTTACTACCTCTTTACTTATTATATAACTTATGAATTATTGCATTCTGATTTGCATATATGCTAATCACATCATTTGCATATTCAGTATGATCATAAATAAACAGTGAGGTGTTATCATATGTGCCAGATGCGTGTATAATCACATTGCAGGTTTATGGTGTGACAGTACTATTCTGATGAGTAGATAAACATATGGCAGTTGTGTACTTTGGCCTAATTTTAATGCCCAGAATATATGAATTGCTACTAGGAGTCGATTATTTTACAAATGAAACTCTACATGTTAACATTGAGCCCACCATAACCTTACATTGTAATAAGATAAATGTTATTAAGCAGTAACTCTTGCCATTTTATTGATAATTGTCAATCAACTGCACTTTGGACTACTTTTCTAATAGCCATGGGTCCTAATATAAAGTGATAGATTGTTTCTAATCCAAATAAAATGTATATTTGTAAAACAATTAAAGACATAATTGCACACCATTTGCTGCTCCCAATGATACAATATAAAGAAAAATGTACTTTGGCCTACATTGAGCACATTAATATGTCATATGAAGTTGCAAGAACTTAATGGTATAGTTATCAAATACAAGGTGACCAAGACTAGAGGTATATTTGCACACATTATATGTGATTTCTTCACAATTATGTTGATTTGTGGTCAAACTTAGGCTTCTAGGGACCTGTTTTAAAGCTTTTAAATTTAATTTAAAGTTCAATGTTCACCCCCA
>JAAELB010000114.1 GCA_024227155.1 Desulfobulbaceae bacterium | reverse complement strand
AGGAACATCAGGCCCTCGCAGCCCTAATATTGTTTCAAGGAAACCCAATAGCCCAAGTTGTCCAACTCGGATCTCACCCAGCCAGCCTTTTTGCTCATCTGACCAATTAGGCCATGCGCGATTATCCAGTGCTGAATCAAAATATATCTTCATAACCTTTCCTTCTGGATTGTTACTGTATTTTACGAAATACTGTTCTCGCAGTCTCGAAGGTCACATTATCCTGTGTTTATTGAATACAAAAAAAATACTACTCTATCCGATAGGACAAATAGTGTCTCAGTAGTACCTTTTGAGACTTTCAATGATTTATTCTCTGCAATATGGGGAGTAATAATATAATTCAGATTTATCCATTTATCATTTTCGATAAATTTTATCTCGGTGGACATCCAAATTCTTCTGATTAGGCCAATAGTAGCTGCCTTGTGGCTTAAATATTCCCCGACCAGACAGAGTCTCCATATGTCCCGGGAAATTGTTATCTTGCCGAACGGCAGGTGAGACCAAAACCTCATACTCACGTCCTACGCTCATTAACCCCTCATCAAAAGACCAATGACAAAGACGGCATAATGCCATGCCATTTTGCGGTTTATCATTCTGGCTTTCACTCCATGGCACGATATGAGCTGCTTCAACAATGGTATGCCCTTCCGGTGTCAACATTCGGATACCACACAGAGCACAACGGTGTTCATAAAGTTTGACGATAGCCTTGCGAAACCCTTGGTCTCTAATCTTCCTCTTGGTTTCCGTTGCCGGTTTCAACGGTGTTTTGTAGAAAACTAGTGGTTCAGCCACATGCAACAAGTCGTCACAATATTGTGAAGAACCTCGATTTATGATCGTTTGTTCAAATAAACTAGGTTGAATTTCCAATGCAAAATATGTTGTTATCAGTATGCGCCGTAATTTCTCACGTGAACTTTCCATAACAAGGAGTGGATATAGGTCATCATCAACACGTGCACCAAGATACAACTCACGCAGACGCTTCACTGAGCTGACTGTACGTCCACGTTCATGAGGGGAATCAGTCTGTTCAGCAAGATGCCAGAACCCGGAAGTTGACAAATGATAAAAAGGATATGACACGGAACCGGATGTTCCAATCGGCATCACCCGTGACCAATAGCCTGCAAAAGTCTCTGCGAGCCCAAATGATGGTTCAATAAAATTTCTAGTTATTGATCCAGATGCTATCAAATCCAGAATCGATAGCAGGAGAAACGGCTTATGAGGCGCTCGACAACACGTGGCACCAGTCCAGCGTTTGCGGTTTTTATCGGTCCGCAGGGCTGCAAATGATTGCAGGTAACAGTCGAGCTTGCCACACATTTTATATATTCCTCTCCTTTGCAAGTAAATAACTCAGCCAGACCTCTCCTGTCTTCAATACGGATTTATTCCGTACAAAATCAAGTATCACGAAACCAAGATCAAGAAAAATCTTCTCCAACTGTTCACACTGCCACAGGATGAAAACCCGACCGTCTTTAGTGTGTGACTGCCCGATGCCTTCTTTCATCGAAAGATAAATAATCCCTCTCTGCTTCAAAGCGCTACTGGCTCGCAAAAGCACAGAGAAAAGCTCAGGGTGAGGCAAATGAACTAGAGCTCCTACCAATAACAGAGCATCGTAATGGTAACCGGAAAAATCATATCTCGTGAAATCCCCATTCACAACACGACACCCGGAATTTTTTCGTGCTAACTCAGCAAGGTTTTGGGACCTTTCAAACCCCGTTGGTTTATATCCCTTATTTTTCAGCCAGAGAAGGTCTCTGCCAGAGCCACACCCTATATCCAGGATTGAGGCCCCACCTGTTAGGTGATTTGTCAAAACAGAAAGAAATTTGGTAGGGTCAATGTTGAAGGTATTACGATGGTATTCTTGAAAACAGGTATCGTAATAATCCCTCCCCCCCTTTCCTGAAGCTGATATCTTAGTAAGGTTCATAACACAAAGCTCACTCAGTTATCCCCATTTGCCACAATTTTTTCTCAACTCCCATTAGCAAAGTCTTAATGTGCTTACCAAATACCTTTTGAAAGGTGACGACTTTTTCAAGCATCCATGAAGCAGTTTCATTTTTTTTTTGCTCAACAAATTTTAGGTTGCAGTGCAAACGACTGATCACCTTTTGTTGGGAAAAGTATTTAAAATAGATGAATTAATCTCAAATTACTTTTTTCCATCGTTAAACCAATTGAAATTCTTTGCATCCAGCCGATCACAACCATGTGGATTAGCCAAACTATAGCACACCAGAGCTCCTCCCTTGCCTGCGGAGTAGTCCACACAACAGACATTCTCTTGCTGCAATTCAGGAGTACCTGTCATCCAATAATGGCCGAAGAAAACAGGTTTATTGTTCTCATCTTTGGAATAGAACGGGATGCTTGATTTGTCTGGAAACTGATTATCGGGGAAACTCTTTGCTGTCTCCTTGTCATACCCAAAAGCAAGCTCGCTATAACTTGCATCTGCCTGCCCCCACCATTTCACTCGTATATGATGTCGTGGTTCACCATCTTTATCTTTGAATGAATGGCCTTCTGGTAGTTTAACTTCGGCCCCTTTCAACAATCT
>JAAELB010000113.1 GCA_024227155.1 Desulfobulbaceae bacterium | reverse complement strand
TCCGGTGCCGGCAGCAGCGGAACCTATGAGTTGAGCGGGACCGGCAGTCTGTCCGTTGGAATTAGTGAATTAATAGGCGGATTTGGTACCGGTGCTTTTACCCAAACCGGCGGTACCCACACCGTTTCCATCGAACTCTCTCTCGGAAACGAATCCGGCAACTGCGGAACCTATGTGTTGAGCGGTGGCGAATTGTCCGCAGGTTTTGAACACATAGGCGGTAGGGGTACCGGTGCTTTCACCCAAAACGGCGGTACCAACACCGTTTCCAACAGACTCTCTCTCGGATACATGTCCGGCAGCAGCGGAACCTATGAGTTGAGCGGTGGCGAATTGTCCGCAGGTTATGAACACATAGGCCGTAGAGGTACCGGTGCTTTCACCCAAACCGACGGTACCAACACTGTTTCCAACGCACTCAATCTCGGAAACGAATCCGGCAGTAGCGGAACCTATGAGTTGAGCGGTGGCGATTTATCCGCAGGTTGGGAGTACATAGGCAATGAGGGTACCGGTGCTTTCACCCAGACCGGCGGTACCAACACCGTTTCCAACAGACTCTATCTCGGACGCATATCCGGCAGCAGCGGATTCTATGATTTGAGCGGGGCTGGCAATCTGTCCGTCACAGATATTGAATACATAGGTTATAGAGGTACCGGTGAGTTCACCCAAACCGATGGAAGCCACACCGTTTCCAACACACTCAATCTCGGATACTATAACGGCAGCGGAACCTATGGCCTTAGCGGGACCGGCAGTCTGTCCGTTATAGGTGATGAATTTATAGGCAATTACGGTACCGGTGCTTTCACCCAAAACGGCGGTACCCACACCGTTTCCAACGAACTCTCTCTCGGAAACGAATCCGGCAGTAGCGGAACCTATGGGTTGAGCGGTGGCGAATTG
>JAAELB010000112.1 GCA_024227155.1 Desulfobulbaceae bacterium | reverse complement strand
GTGAAACTTTCCGAAGAGGTTACCCTTGCTCTTAAAGGTGCAAAAAACACTGTGGCCGTCCTGACCTATGACGCACAGTTGGCCGAAATCACAGAACTCGTCAACGTTCAAGGAGTTTCCGCCGTCGCCGACAAGATAGCTGTTATTCAGAAGAAGGTTGAAAAGGTCTCACGGGGCTTTAAAAAAACCTATCCCGATCTCTTTGTAACCAGTGCTGATGGTGAGATTTACGCCGCCATGTTCGGCAATAAAACGGAAATTGGTAAGGTCAACGTTCGTGATCGAGGTTACTTCAAGCAAGTGAAACAGAAAGGCAAGATCACCATCAGTGATCCTGTCCGTTCAAAGGTCGACGGTTCCATGGTCATGGTTGTTTGTGGACCGATAGTCTCAGATACAGGAAAATTCTTAGGAGCAGTGGGCGTCACCATCCGGGCCGAGGCAATTACAGACATCGTCACCAGGGAAAAAAGCGGCAAGACGGGTTACGCTTTTATGGCCAACTCCAAGGGTATTATTATTGCACATCCCAAAAAGGAGCTGGAGCTTACCCTGGATCTGAACACCCTGGACGGCATGGCTGAGATTACCAGGTCCATGCGTGCCGGCAAGACCGGTGTACTTGATTACTTTTACAAGGGTTCTGGTAAGATAGCAGGGGTTGCGCCGGTTGCAATGAATGGGTGGTCCGTTGCCTATACAAAGCAGGCCGACGAGTTTCTTGAGGCTGCCGTGGATATGCGTAATCTGTCGTTGATACTGCTGGTTGTTTCACTGGCAGTTGTCAGCTGCGTCATCATGTTTGCTTCCCGCGCAATTATCATCCCCCTCAACAAGGCTGTTGAAGGATTGAAGGATATCGCAGAGGGTGAAGGGGATCTTACCAGGCGTCTAGAGGTTAACTCAGGTGACGAGATAGCGGTACTGGCACAGTGGTTCAACACATTTATGGAAAAACTGCATACCCTGCTGGGTGATATCAACGTCAATCTCTCCTCTCTCAGAACGTCGGCTGATTATTTTTCCTCGGTTTCCGAGAGTATGTCCAAGGGATCCGATGATGCCTCAAACATGTCGAACACCGTTGCCGCCGCGGCTGAGGAGATGAGCGCTAACATGAGTGCGGTTGCTGCAGCCTCAGAACAGGCTGCCACCAATGTGAGCGTGGTCGCCTCGGCAACGGAAGAAATGAACTCCACAGTCAATGAAATTGCTGGTAACACCTCCAAGGCAAGAGAGGTAACCGAGCAGGCAGTCGCCAAAACAAGCAGCGCATCAAAGCGCATGGATGAACTCGGAGGTGCCGCCCAAGAGATCAGCAAGGTAACCGAGACCATCACTGAAATATCCGAGCAAACCAACCTACTCGCTCTGAACGCAACCATCGAGGCAGCACGGGCCGGAGAAGCCGGCAAAGGTTTTGCCGTTGTGGCCAACGAGATCAAAGAACTTGCCAAGCAGACAGCAGAAGCCACCCTTGAGATTCGTGAGAAGATCAATGCCATTCAATACTCTACAAACACAACGGTGACGGAGATGGGGGAGATTAATGTCATTATCAATGATGTCAACGAGATCGTAACCACCATTGCAGCGGCCGTTGCTGAGCAGTCTGATTCCAGCAATAATATCGCAACCAATGTTGGGCAGGCAGCACAGGGCATTGCAGAGGTGAATGAAAACGTTGCCCAAAGTTCTGGTGGTTCCGGAGAAATATCCCAGGAAATCAACGGAGTCAGTCAGGTGGTGGACAGGTTGCGTGATGATTCTGGACTGGTGAATACCAAGTCAAACGAACTCCTGTCACTGATCGAAAAATTGCAGACTATAGTGAATATGTTTAAACTCTAGGTTTTGAACATTAAAAAGGGGTCTGACTAAAGTGGACCCCAATAAATGTAGGAGCCTCGGGAAACAAAAAGGAAACAAAAAAACAAAAAGGGGTCAGACCCCGGTAAATACTCTGTTGCTTTTAATGAAATGAACTTAGATTGTGATTCGCCGTCGACAGCGCATTCTTCTTTTTTGCAGCAGGGCCATCAGGGTACTGATATATATAACCATTTGTGATTCAATAGAATCTGGATAAAGGGTTGTGGATCAGTCATCTTGGTCAGATGGAGATATGATTTAACTGCAAAACCTGTGGGATTAAACCCCATGTAAGTAACGCTTATTTCATCTCCAGATTCCCAAGGGCCAGTATCTTCAGAATTAATGATCCCCTCTCGTCTTTGTGCCGGTAAAACACCGAGTTGGGTGGCATGAGCAAGATATTCCTGCGCTGCGTTGTTCCACTTCTCCTCTATGTTTGTGGAGTTGTGGTGGAAGATTGCATGGGTGATTTCATGAGCTAAAGCTCCAATATAGTGTTCCTCATCAAATGGCATACTGTACATCCTTGGAGATTTACTGCTTTGTAATAATGTTGGTAATGACATCATTTGAATACGGTCACTTTGGCGGTCGTATCTTCCGAATGCCTTATAACCATCTTGATTGATGACCTCTTCTATAATCTCTATAGATATTGCTCTTTTGGGCTTCAACTTATATTTCCCAAGAAAGCTGATAGCCCGGTCTGCTGCATTGCAAACATGATCGACCATTTTGCCATTTGGTGCAGATATTAAAACTCCCGGTGTCTCTTCACAACTAAACTGAATTGCGACAGCTGGAGATACAAAATATGCAGGGACTAAACCTAGGGAGAGTATAAATATTATGTAAAGCTTAAAGCGATTTTCAGGCTGTAGTAGCTTGGAAAGGGATAATCTCATTCTCAATTTTTGTTATATTTTTCTTGGCAATTTTGAGGTCATAACTGATTTGCAGGTTCATCCAAAATTGTGCGGTTGTGTTGAAGTATCTAGCTAATCTGAGCGCAGTACCAATGCTGATACCTCGCTTTTATCATGTTCACAAGCTGGCAATGTTATCTTCCTGCATTGCATAACATGTCAAATTTCATATTCTACAATTAACGAGAAATTAGGCAAGCTCATTGATAGATAGTATGTAACCGAGATTCAATAAAGAGGTGGTGCTGTCGATTATTTGAAGTAATGCTGCAGGTGATGTTCTAAAAACAAAAAAGGGGGCAATCCTGAGATTGTCCCCTTAGTACCTTAGAAATTAATTTCGTGAAGGTACTTATCCAAGCATTTTAGAAAGTTCCGATCTATTCGGGTTAGGTCGTAGCTGTTTTTTGCGGCTACTAAAAATTGAAAACCTTGGCTTCCGCAGCCATGTCGATAAGGTGTGGACCACCATCAAGAACCATATTCGAGTTGAAACTGGCCTCATCTAAATCTCTGTTTTTTGCACAGGGTGTGCATACGCCTGTGGCTACCTCATTCTCAATGAGGTATGGAAGATAGTCGCTGACGCTATCCCCTGTGATTGTCTTTTCCGAGCCGTCTTTACCTTTGATTGCCCAGTCCACTCCATTGTCAATGAGAAAGATATTTACGAGATGTCCTTTAGAATGGGCAATTTTTGCAAACTGGAAGCATCTGGTTGCTTTTTCATTGTCATTGGAGCGTAGTACAAAGAGAAAATTTGCCATGCTAACCTCTAGGTTGAATTATTGTAATGGCACCCTTTAGTGGAGCCTTTGTTGTTAGGAATAACGCACCAATTATACTTGAAAAACAACAATTTCCAAAGTTGTAAAATGATATTTATGTAAATATTTAGAGATGTTGTACTACTTTGAAGGAGTTTGGCCTGTGGGTGGAGAAAATATCCAATTTTCAAATATGTTACTTATGGTATGGTAGGTGCCGTAATAGTATGGGCAGGATCTAATTTTTTTAATAATGAACATCTGATGACTTTTAAATTTTCCGGAGAGATCTCAAAAATATCACAAAAAGCCTTTGGTTGGCTCGCTGTATTTGGCTCAACCTTCTGCTTTTATCTGGCTACCCTGATTATTCGCTGGGCGGAACCTGTCGTGGAGCTGGAGTCCGCTTTTTTCGTCTTTTCCAGGTTTTTTCTTGGTTTTCTAGTGGTATCTCTCACCATGATCATCCAGAAACAGAGGCTTCAACCGAAGAAATATCATTTTCTCCTGGGGCGAACAGTTGCAAATACAGTGGCCGTATTCTGTTTTTATAAGGCGGTTGAGATCGGCTCGGTTGCAGAGGCCAATATCCTCAATATGACCTACCCACTATTTGTGGCAGTGTTTTCCTGGTTTTTCCTCAAAAGCCAAAGGGATGTTTTTTCAATTTTTATTGTGGCTGTGGCTTTTATAGGTATTTGGATGGTTCTTTCTCCCGGAGATATCGAGGTGAGATGGGAAAATATCTGGGGACTTTGCTCCGGGGTTACTGCTGCAGCTGCAATTATCTACCTTAACGTCAGCAGGCGATATCACGATTCACAGACAATTCTGTTTTTTCTCTTTGGCCTCGGTGCTTTATCTATTTTTATCTTCTTTAACGATGTTATATTTTGGCCAAATGGAACGGAGTTCTTTTTTCTTCTTGCCTGTTCGGTTGCCGGGGTTTTGGGGCAGTATTTACTCACGTTTGGATTTTTTTATGTGACTGCGGTGGAGGGGTCGATTATTTCATCTAGCCGAATCCTGTTGGCGGCTCTTCTGGGACCACTTTTGGTAGCTGATCCTCCTTTAACGATGGTTGGCTGGGTTGGTGCTTTACTAATTTTTGGTGCGAACACAGCACTTGCTATGCGGAAGTCATGATTGGCGGGTGATTATTTTATTTTTGGTGTTGTTCCCCGTGAGACGTTTTTCTCGAAGGTGGGAAAGTAGAGGAAGGTTGCAAAGGTGAGAAAGTTGGCTAAAATGAGAAAGTTGGTTGAAATCTCAAAGGTAGTCTTGTTAGTAATGGACGAACCGCAGTCTTTAATAACAGTGAGCTAAAGAAAAATGGGTAAATCATTTCAGGATCAATTGTTGAAGTTAGGTTTAGTTGACAAGAGCAAAGTTAATGAGGCAAAAAAAAAGAAGCATAAGGCCAAAAAGAAACAAGGAAAGAGCGGGACTAAGCATCAGGTAATCGATGAAAATGTTCTCCTTGCCCAGAAAGCAGCAGAAAAGAAAAAGGCCAGAGCCCGTGAACTAAATCGGCAGAGAGATGCCAAATTGCAGAAGCGAGCCGAAGATGCCAGGGTAAAGCAGCTCATCGAGCAACATAAGATTGAAAAAGATGACAAGGGTATCGCCTATCGTTTTAATGTTTCCGGTAAGATCCACAGAGTGTTTGTGGCCCAAGAGATAGCGGACCAGTTGAGCAGTGGTCGCTTAGGTATTGTTGCAGTAGCGGTGGGCAGCAAACAGTTTGAGATAGTGCCAAAGGCGGCTGTCGCAAAGATCCAGGAGATTAACAGTAAGATCTTTGTTAGTCTTGTAGCTGGAGGTCCAGATGGTGAAGATCCCGATGATCCCTATGCAGAGTATAAAGTTCCCGATGATTTGGTCTGGTAGAGAATCAAGAAAATTGTTTGGGCTCCCTTGAAGATAAAACATTCAAGGGAGCTCAAAAATTACTGGACAGTTATTAAGGGGGTCAGGCTGAGAAGCAGCAGGTCCGGTCTGGCCTTGATGTTTGAAATCTGAGTGTTAATAGTAACTTTTTTTGCTCCAGCATCGGCGACCAGTGGGTCGAGTTTGTTCATAGAGATTGGAAATTCTCTGCCGTTTAGCAATGCCACCAGGGCCTGGCCAATCTCTGCATTGGCTCCATCGCCACTTGCACTCATATCTTTGACAATTGGTTTGATATAGAGGACCTGTTTTTTTGCATCAAATCGAAGTGCTGCGTTGGTTTCAAAATCAACCTCAACTGAGCCAACCTTGAGCCTGATCTCATGTCCCGCTATTTCCGTTAAAAAAGCCAGGTTGTTTCCTGCCAAATGGAGTCGACAGGCGAGGTTGTCGTTGGTCAGCTGCAGGTTGGAGATATTGATGATGGTGATATCTCCATCAATTGACTTTGAATGGGCATCTATATGGAACGGGAGAAGTGCTTTTATGGTGTTTGAGATCACGGTCTCCGGTAGTGAGAGCGTGATAGCTTCATCTGTTGCCGCCTGGATGTTGGAAACAACAAGCACGAGAAAAATGGTAAGGCTCTGGCAGAATATCTGAAATCTTCGCATTGCGGCGATCCTTATAAGGGTTGACGATTTTTAATTTTGGCTAAAATAAACGATTGTAACAGTAAAGTGCAAGATAGAAAAACTCCTAGAGCAGATGCAACATCACGAAAATCCTGATGGTAGTGGTATCTGTCGCTTAACAACGTCTTTGTATTGATGAAGGTTCCTTTGAAGGAGACTCTTCCCGACTGTTTCGGTTGTGGGCCCACAATCTGCAATTGTTCTCCGCTATATATACGGATCTGCTGGTTTTCGGCGAAATAGTGGGCCCGGTCAAATTCAATTGTTTTCCCCGGGCGCTCAGAAACGTGGCGCATTGTCTTAATATAATAGGTGTCGGTTTCTTCCATCGCTCCCAGGAAGGTGAAAGGGGCGGCGAAGTAGATAAAAAAGAGCAAGGCTCCAGCAAGGAGTTTATGTGCATTTGGTAGATAGAGAACTCCTTTTTCATAGTTGCTGGGCTGTGTAATGGGGCGCCACATAAGAACAAGATAAAACAGACCAAAGATGGTAAGAGCTACGGTGAGTAGATGTTCAGGCCAGAAAAGGTCAAGATGGAACATCTCCCAGTCAAAAGGGGCGAAAAAATGCACGCCATTACCCCATTTTATCTGTACTGCGTCGAGTAATAGATGAAGAGAGACATTTGCCCCGATTATGAGAAAAACCTTCCATGTTTTGCGGGCCCACATAGCAAGTCCTCCAGCCAGAACGAGAACAAAGAAAAGGCTTGCCTGGGCGGTGAAGTAGAGCCGCAGGTCATAAGGGTCAAAAATCCCGGTTGCAAGTAGCAGTTTTAAGGCAATCCATGGCAGATCAGGCAGAAGGCATCCGACGACGACCCAGATGAGCTCGACCGGGGAGATTAAACTTCTGCTGAGTGGTGCCTGGATGGCAATATGACAAAGTGTATTTGGCAAAATGTTTGAAAATGTAATGTTATTTCATCGGCATCAGGAATTTCCTGGAGAGTACTGAGTCCCGTTTTTTTACCGCAAGCGCGCCCAGGAGGCTGTCCGAGAATGCACTTTTGCCCAAACTCTTCAGAATTCCCAAAAAATAATGCTCGCAATATTACTTATATGGCTGTGCTTATTTTTTTGAAAATTCTTCGATTTTGAACAAAATTCCTATTCTCAGACAAGCTCCTAGATTGTATAAAAAAGACAGTGTAGCTCATCAACCTTACTTGAACAAGTCTCAACCTTTTATAAGCTATAAATGGAACCTACTCTGACTGTATCTTCAGATTGTCTTATCACAGGCATTAATTTTGAGCTGGAAAAACAGCTCAAAGACATGCTCACCATCGATAACCCTCAGTATACTGCCGCCAAAAAATATGGGAGATGGATTGGGAAAAAGCTTAAACCACAGCTCAAATATTATGATTCGGTGGTACCCGGGCTGAGATTTCCCAGGGGATTTTCCAATCAGGCGGTGCTGTTATGCAGGGAGCACTACGGGCAGGACCCCAGGATTATTGATGAGAGACGCCTGCTGCCGAAGGTCGATTTTTCTTTTCACGGTGAGTTACGACCATACCAGGAGCAGGCCGTCGGGAGTTGTGATAATAAATCTTTTGGGGTGATAGAAGCCGGCACAGGTAGTGGAAAGACGGTTATGGCTTTGGCATTGATTGCAGCACGAAAACAGCCAACACTTGTGGTGGTACATACAAAAGAGCTACTCTACCAGTGGCAGCAGCGGGTTCAGCAGTTTCTAAATATAGATGCAGGACTGGTAGGTGATGGTAAGTTTCAACTCGCACCACTGACAATTGCCATAGTCAACACCGCCAGAAAGCGTGTGGCTGAGCTGGTGCCCCATTTTGGCCATCTTGTAGTGGATGAATGCCACCGGGTACCTGCAAGTCTCTTTACCGATGTGGTCTCCGCTTTTGACTGCCATTATTTGCTCGGGCTTTCTGCCACTGCCTTTAGGAGTGATAATGAAATGACGAAGCTGATCTATTACTTTATGGGGGACCGTCTACACAGGGTTGATAAGAATGAACTGGTGGCAACCGGTGCAATTCTGGCCCCTGAGGTGATACGCCGCTCGACATCTTTTACCTACGGATATCGTGGGGATTACCACTCTCTTATCAAGGCCTTGGTGAATCACGAAGGACGTAACATACAGATCATGAATGATATTGAAAAGATAGCAAAAGAGCCTGACTGCGGCACTATTTTAGTGGTTTCCGACCGGGTGAGTCATTGTCAACTCTTTGTTGACAGCCTGACCAGCAGGGGCCTCAATGTGGAGTTGCTCTCGGGACAACTGGCACCGGAACTCCGAAGTGAGGTGGTCGGGGCGGTCCAGAGAGGGGAGGTGCAGGTGTTGGTTGCTACCCTGCAACTGATCTCTGAAGGCTTTGACTGTCCTGGGCTTTCCACGCTTTTTTTAACCACTCCCATCAGCTTTGAAGGAAGACTTCTTCAGGTAATCGGCCGGGTGATGCGTCCCGGTAAGGATAAGCGGGCAAGGGTCTTTGATTATATCGATGAGAATATTCCTACGTTGATGCGTTCTGCCCAGGGACGCAGTCTTGTTCTATCGCAGTTGTAGCGCCAATATGAGGAGAAGCACCAAAGAAAGGGGTGGGTTCACAAAAAAAGTGCAACGCGCTTGCAGTTAGATCTTTTAGGTTGCAAGCGGTTGCACTTATGGCCCTACATTAACGGGATGTTGCGATTACTTCCCGTGCTGTGCTCTCATACTCCTAGCGAGCTCTTTAATTTCACCGAGATCTTTGGTCATCTCATTCCAGCCATACCAGTAGGCATAGTCAGGATTAACATGGAAAAAACCTTG
Organism: Desulfobulbaceae bacterium; assembly: GCA_024227155.1. Lineage (GTDB taxonomy): Bacteria > Desulfobacterota > Desulfobulbia > Desulfobulbales > Desulfocapsaceae > Desulforhopalus_A. The sequence continues at coordinate 4,230 of JAAELB010000112.1, read as the reverse complement.
ATAGGCGCGCATGCGATGTTTCATATACATCTGCACAAGAATTTGATCAATGTAGGATAATTTATCAAGATCCTTGTCCCAGCTTTCGCCATTGGTATGCATAAAGGTGAGGAGGAATGGATAGTTAGCAGGGTAGTTGGCGGGTTTGAGGATGATGCCGTCCTTGTAAAGCTCGGCAATGGTTTCTATGGCCTCTGCCATTAACCTGTCCGCCTTCATCATTATAGAGTCACCCATGTCAAGTTGCTGCTTAGCGTAGCTTTTAGAGTGGCACTGTGAGCAGGTTTTGAGCATCTTGTCACGTTCTTTTTGCCATGATTCCTGGTCAAGCTTGGCCATTCTTACAGCTTTGACCGCATCAAGGATGGGCGTAGGATTGCCGGTTTCCGGATCAAGAACCCCCAGAGCCTTCAGGATTGTCACACGATCAGCTGCCGCCTGTTCGTCGTCGGGCAGTGGCAGGCGGACTCCAAGGAATCCCCAGGCAGTCTCGTTGGCATGATTTCCGTCGGGTAGATGGCAGGTTTGGCAGGTTGGGGCTGCAGCACCTTCAGGAAGGTCTCCGCTCTGTTTGGCAAACCAGCGCATGCCATGTTTTGAGCTTGACCACATTTCCCATTGTGGATGGTCATACCCCATGTGGCACTGCTGACAGGCACGCGGATTTTGAGCTTCTTTTTTAGAAAAAGTGTGTCTTGTATGGCACTCGTCACAAGAGTTCGTCTGGTAGCGGTACCCTTTTGCCAGTTGGTCTTTTTTCTGTTCTTCAGACTTAATACCCATATTATGGCATCCACCACAGCCACGGCCACCTTCAATTAATTCATCCGGTGCAGCATGGGTTGCCGGGATAGCATTGAGAGATGTCCAGCCAAAATTATGCTTCCCGTGGGAAAATTGATCAAACTGATCCTGGTGACATTCGGCACAAACCTGTTCTGCAGGCAGTTGTGCTTTTTTATAGTCTTCTGCGGTATTGTGATCTTCGCCGTGGCATGTGGCGCAAGTAACATCGTTTTCTGCATGGACACTGACCTTGTAGTCCTGGACCATGCCCGGTGAGACCTCCGTGTGGCAGCCAATGCAGTCGCTGGCAACTGAAGCACTGGTAAAAGTTAGAAACAGCAAAGCCGTTCCCGAAAGAATAGTGAAGATTGTCTTCATTTGATTTACTCCCCCCTGTGAATTAAAAAATAATTAATGTTTGAACAACACCTTTAGCTTTAGGGCCGTTTTTCACCTTTGTGTTTTGAATTTTGTACCATACCACATCAAAGTGCTAGATAACCACAAAAGATATCATCAGTTGGCTTATTTGTTTTATTCAGAAACCTGGTGAGGATGTTTTCTTGTGTTGAAAAAAAACCTTTCTGCTGTCTCGGTCTTTGGCTAAGGTCTGTGTCTTGGTTTTGACGGAATTATAGTGGCTTAACTATAAGGAATTCGCCCCCGGGTGGTGTGGAGGCTGCCTAAAGCAGATCTTGCTATATGTGCTTGATTAAGTTATACTGTAAAGTTCGATTGAATCAATTCTTGGAAGTGGCACTGCTTTTTCGAGCATGTGCTTTTTTTGTTTTTATAGTTGGCAAAGTATTTTTCTGCACGATGTGGGAAAAACAGGGTGCCAGAAACCTCACGGATATCAGATGGAACAGGGTAAAATCAGAAACGTGGCTATTATCGCCCACGTCGATCACGGTAAAACAACGCTGGTTGACCAGCTTTTTAAACATTCAGGAATGTTCCGTGACAATCAGGAGGTTTCAGAGCGCTTGATGGATTCTATGGATCTGGAGCGGGAGCGAGGCATTACTATCACCGCCAAAAACGGATCCTACAGGTTTGAGGATAACTGGATCAACATTATAGATACCCCCGGTCATGCTGATTTTGGTGGACAGGTAGAAAGGGTTTTGCGTATGGCTGACGGTGCCTTGCTTCTCGTAGATGCCCAGGAAGGCCCCATGCCGCAGACCTATTTTGTGCTGAAAAAGGCTCTTGAAAATAATTTGCCTGTTATCGTGGTTATCAACAAGATTGATAAACCAGCTGCCCGCTGTGACTGGGTTGTGGATGAGGTGTTTGACCTCTTTGTCAAACTCGATGCACCCGATGAAATTCTCGATTTTCCAATAGTGTATGCTTCTGCCAAAAATGGCTATTCTCTTGTTTCTCCTGATGATCCAGTTGAAAATGGCGGAAACATGGAAGCTATTTCAAAGATGATTGTTGATCATATTCCAGCTCCGGTCGGATCCAGCGAAGAGCCTCTGCAGATGCAGGTGGGAACCATTGATTACTCACCATACCTTGGCAGGCTCGGGATCGGTAAGGTTGTCAATGGAGCAATGAAGCTCAATCAGCCTATCGTTGTTGCAAGAAGAGACGGATCTATCAAGCCTGTACGGATTACCAAGATATACCGTTTCGAGTGTGATGAAAAAATTGCTGTTGAAGAAGCTTGTGTCGGTGAGATTGTCGCCGTTGCAGGGATGGATGATGTGACGGTGGGTGTTACTTTTACTGATCCTGACAGACCTACTCCTCTACCGCTTATTACCATTGATCCACCGACTATCTCGATGAATTTTGTGCCCAATGATTCTCCTTTTGCAGGGAAAGAGGGCAAATATGTTACCTCCAGACATCTTGGTGACCGGTTGCAGAAAGAAATCTTAGCCGATGTTGCTCTCCAGGTTGCTGTTCTTGAGGAAGGGGTTGGCTTTAAGGTCTCCGGCCGTGGTGAACTGCATCTGTCAATTCTCATCGAAAAAATGCGACGTGAAGGGTATGAATTTCAGGTTACCCGTCCCCAGGTAATTATGAAGGAAGAGGGTGGCAAAACTCTTGAGCCGTACGAAAAACTCACGGTGGACGTGGACGATAAATACCAGGGAGCTGTAATTGAAAAACTTGGTAAGCTCAAAGGCCAGATGGAAGAGATGGGTAATACCAATGGAATGGCACGGCTGGTCTTTACTATTCCAACCAGGGGGTTGCTCGGATATCGTTCGCAGTTTATGACAGACACCAAGGGCATGGGAATGATGTCCTATGTTTTTAGTGAATATGGTCCCTATGCCGGGGATATTATCAATAGGGTGAACGGGGTTCTGCTGGTTAAAGAGCCTTGCACCGCTGTGGCCTATGCGTTATTTAATTTACAGGACCGTGGTAAATTATTTGTTGATCCGGGTGCTCCCTTATATCAGGGGCAAATTGTGGGGGAACACAGTCGCTCAACCGATTTGGTTGTGAACCCGGCCAAGGGTAAGAAATTGACCAATATGCGGGCATCCGGTACGGATGAGGCTGTGATACTCACTCCGGCAGTTGTTATGTCCCTTGAGGACTGCATTGCCTATATTAACGATGATGAACTGGTGGAGGTGACACCGGAGTCGATTCGTTTGCGTAAAAAGCCGGGAATTCGGCTCAGAGGATAAAGCCATTATGAAAGAAATTCTGATGTTTGCAGCAGCGGGGATAGCAGCGCTTGCTACTTTTGCAGTAATTGCAAAGAAGTTTGGTAATAACTGCAGCCCCTGAGTAATGATTTATGGCTCTATAGGTATAGGGCTTTTTAGTTACTGGCTGTTCAGTACTGTTCTGTAAGCATCAAGAGAGCCGATTATCTTTTCTTCATTGAAAAGTAATCGGCTAAAATTTTGCCATGGTCAAATACCAGTTCGGGTAAAGACTCTTCACTGAAAAGTTCAGCCCGAAGAGCATCATCGGCCGCTACCGGGACGTTCTGTGCCTGGCCTATGAAAACAGTTGAGGCGGTGTGCGACCTCGGGTCCCGATCCGGGTTTGAGTAGGTGTGAAACTGTTGAAGATGCTCTACTGCAAGGCTTGTCTCTTCCTTTGCTTCCCGTAACGCTGCGTGCTCAAAAGACTCCCCATAATCAACAAATCCTCCAGGCAAAGCCCATCCAAGTGGCGGATTTTTGCGCTCAATGAGAACTATCTCTGAGCCAATTTCAATAATAATATCCACAGTGGGGATCGGGTTTCGATAGGTTTGAATCTCTGTATTGCAGGTTGGACATTTCATGTAGTGCTTTACTCCATACAAGCTAAAAAAATTTCTATTTTCGGACAGGCTCCTAGTACACTGTATAGCTTAAACCTTCTCATTGAAGTCATCCCCGAGGTAGTAATCGGCAGATAAGCGTAGACTTCGATCCATATAGTAGCGAACTTCCTGGATGCCCGATTACAGCACTC
>JAAELB010000111.1 GCA_024227155.1 Desulfobulbaceae bacterium | reverse complement strand
GGGTTAACTCGCTGCTGTTGGTAGCTGAGCAAACTGGTCGCCTGATATACTTTCGGCATTATTAGATACATTCCAAGACCAAGAAAACAACTTGCGAGAATTGCAAAAAAAATGACGATTTTTCTGCGGATAAAAAGATCCAGATATTTTTTTAATATTTGTGCCTGACTAATATCCATAATATTTTAGAAATGTCTTGTATAAATTCGCAATGAAACGTTTTCACTTTGAAAAAAATTGCACCTTTACAACTAAGTTAGTGCCTTACTCCGTGAAAACGTCAATAAAAAACAAAAAAACGGAAGAGGCTTTTGATAATAAAGAGTTATCAGTACCAGCAGATAGCGAATGAAGAGAAACCTTCGAGGCACTTATACCCCTCCAAGGGGGTACTGAACTGAGTCAGGCTCTGCGTGGTTAGAATTATCAGAATATAAGAAGATAATTTTTTTCTCAAGGTGACATTCTGTAACCCGAACCTTATTCCTATCACAAATTCCACTAACTCTACAACCTTTTTCCCTCTCTCATGATGAAATCATGAGTTTATAAGTAATTACAATATATTTATTTTAGGATTTCCAATTTTCAACACGAAATCATTCTAGGCAAAACCGTCTATTGTTGGTAATAATAACCTCAACTACCATTCACAAAAAGCACAACTGCAAACCACCATACCCCTCCCTCTACAATCATGTCTAAAAAGAAACAGGTGTACATGTCACTGCCTGTAAGGCCTGTGCTGACCAGTTAGGTGTTGCAGACACCTTGGAAAGCCTTTCAATTGAAGTCATATATTGGGGCAAGCCACTTACAAAACTCCTTCAAGATGATGAAAAGCTGCTGACTATTTAGCTATCACCCAGAAACGACTAAAATAATTGTCCAAAAACCTATATTAATTTTTTTAACCTTTGCTCACAAAGAAATATTGCAAGAGCCGAAGGACCACTCTGGAATTGATTTTCTCGTGCCATTGTAATCACATCTACAATAGGCAGAGGATGAATTTCAATAACCTCAGCAGGTTCAGGATCAGGAATATCTAAAGTTACCTCTGTTGCCAAATAAAGGTGATTATTTTCACTGCTCATCCCACATGCAGCATAGAACTCTCCTATACACTCAAGGTGTTGAGCAATGCCCCCTACCTCTTCTTTGAGCTCGATCTCTGCAGATTCACGCAAGGTCATTCCTTGTATCTGATTACCAGCAGGTATTTCCCAGCACCACCTATTCACTGTATGCCTAAAATGCCTAATAAGGACCACCTGATGTCTCGTTGTTACCGGGAGGATCCAAACAGTATCAGGCTTCTCTACAACATTATAAACGAAGGTGTTCCCGCCAGAATCGATAAGTTCATCTTGTCGAATCGAATACCATGGTGAACTCCAGACGACTTTTTTTGATATCACTCGAAATGGTACCATCTTCTTGCGTTAACTCTATATTATTTAATCATTTGACTTTCTACTATTTTACACACCACTCATAGGCATTTTGAAACATCTTTAACCAGGGGCTTACCTCTAGGCTTTTCATTTCCTCTGGAAGGTAATGTGCCTGCCAGGGGAGAAAGGTGCGCTCAGGGTGGGGCATTATGGCAAGGTGTCTCCCGTCTGGTGAGCAGAGCCCTGCCAAGCCGCCAGGTGAACCATTGGGGTTAAAGGGATATGCCTCTGTTGGTTCTCCCCCATCATCCACATAGCGCATGGGAGTCATGCCACCTTTGAGTACCTCCTCTTGAAGAGTTGTATCAGGAAAATGGAGCCGTCCCTCACCGTGATCAACATGGATTCCAAAGACCATACCTTCCATACCTTTGAACATCATAGCCTTTGACTCTTGAATTTTGACAGTAGACCAGCGAGATTCAAAGCGACCCGATACATTTCGCACAAAACGTGGTTGCTTCTCGGCCTCAATCCCCTGCCAGGGGACCCAGCCAAGCAGGCCAAAAAGCTGGCACCCGTTGCAGATACCAAGGGTAAAGGTGTCCTCACGATTATAGAACTCATGAAACATCTTTTGCAGTTTATCGTTAAAGAGAATGGTTGCCGCCCAGCCCTTAGCCGACTCTGGTACATCGGCATAGGAGAAT
>JAAELB010000110.1 GCA_024227155.1 Desulfobulbaceae bacterium | reverse complement strand
CAGTGCTGTCTCATAGTTGCCTCCACAATAAAAACTGTGGAGAAACAGGAATCTGTTTATCTGGCGGCCTGAACAGACTTATCAGAGAACGCCTTTCAAACAAATTCAACTGCAATACCCTGAGTATCTGCTGCATTGAACTGCCGAGTTTAGCTTTATAATTCAGGTATGCAATAAGCAGATATACACATAAAGCGATCCATATTTGAGTACGTACTGCATTTTTTGAAGTACCTAAAAAGGTCTTAACTTTTAAATTTTGTTTTATCCATTTAAAGAACTGTTCAATTTGCCACCGTTCCTTGTAAATATTTGCAATTTCAGCAGCTTTCAAGTGATGTGCGTTAGTAACATAGCGATACTCTTTACCCGTTTCCAAGTCAGTATAAGCCACTAGGCGAAGTGGATCGCTAATATCATTAAGAAGAATTTGCTGATCATTGGTAATTCCACGGCTTTTCCGACCAGCTCGCTTAAGAAGATACTCGATATCAGCATTGCTTTTGAGTCGAGTTACAAAGAATATCTCGTTTGCCATTAATCTGGAGTACCATCCGTAATCAGTGAATCCACGATCGAATACGGCAAATGATCCCTTGGGAAGGTTGAGTATTTCTTTTGCCCATGTAACCTCATGAACCTTGCCGTCGGTCATATCCATAAATGTGGGAAGATATCCATCAGCATCTATCCCCATATGCAACTTGATAGCCCCTTTTCTTTTACGGAACTTGGCCCAGGGAAACACAGAGAGACAAAGATCAATAGTAGTCGTGTCAAGCAAGTAGAGCTTGTTTTTGAAGGAAAACTTGTGGCCAGGTGAAACCGTGTGGCATTTTTTCAATAGTCCAAAGAACACGGTTTCGTAAAGGGTTGCTGGTTGTTTTTCATTTACTCTTGCTAATGTAGCTCTTGAGGTCGGCTTCATGCCAAGGTGATATAGACGGCTCTGCTGTGCCCTTAAATTATCTGTGATGTCTCTTAGACTTTTTCTGCCGGAAAGTTGTCCAATTAGCATTGCCATGAACTGACTCCAGCGACTGAAGGATCGGAATTTCTGCCCGGAGTGATGGTTCTCGGCATGATTTTCAAAAACATGTCTCGGAATAAGTGAAGTAATTTGACTAAGGATTGTGTTATAATGCGCCATGGCTCGGATCTCCTTGTATTATATGATTTTTTCGTCGAAACCATTAT
>JAAELB010000109.1 GCA_024227155.1 Desulfobulbaceae bacterium | reverse complement strand
GTATAACGCAAGGGCGTGACAAATAAACTTTTATTATCACTGTAGGCCTAGGCCTGGTTAAAAATTAATAAAATTTCAGGGTGTACGTTTGTTTACACGTAACAAAAATCAAAATTTTGGGGCCAAGTATTACAGGGGGCAAGGTGTGGGTTTATCGTACTAGGTATAGTACAATAATCAATCTATCTAAACAAATGGATTATAAGACATTTAGTCAACACCGGATTCTCCTCCATTATGAACAGACGGAGAAGTGGCAATCTTCAATTTAAACGGTTCTGGAGTACTATGCACATCTCGACTCTTTCCATCATTACTTTCATTCATCTCAATCATCCGGGCAGGCCTGCCATACATTCTATCCACATTCTTTCTTTTCATTCTAATCACATAATACAATCCAATACCGGCGGGAATTAAACATAGAATAAGAAATATATAATATGTATGGTTATTATGTATAAAGGGTGTAAATGAAGGTGACAATGGCAGGTGCAGACTAATTAACTTTGGATCAGTTAATTTGTCAGGTAAACTTATTGTGGTATTAAGTTTACCAATAATCTTTGGTAGATCAAAGTTTGCAAGAGTCCAAGAGTTCCAACCAAGATGAAGCGTAGCATTTTCATTCTTCATCACAACACCGGCGATCGTCCAGTATGCGGTTGTGAGAAAACACTTACCAGACCAGCTGATCTGATAAGTACCAGGATCTAGGTGAACTCTCTGTACTCCTGAAACACACTGTTCTGTGATCTCTTCACCCCAGGTCACTATTATCATATGATTTGGAATTGTCTTGAAAATCAGACCCTCCGGAAGGTTTCTGACTTCCACTGAGCAACGCTTGTGTACATCACTAGCCTTCATGATAAGTGACTGGGCACAAGAATAAGTTGACGGACCGTCCTTTCGTTCAGGGGCAGGATCACAAACAATAGGGTGCTGACCAACACACTGTCTCAAGTGCAAAACACGACCAGTGGTGCTCAGAGCCACCAGTCCATCAGCTTGTAGCTGAGCAGAAGTAGTAGAGTTGGGAAGCGGAACTGGAAACGTCTGTATGTAAGAACCTTCATACACTTTACTCTCTACCAGGGGTAGATAAACGATGTATGCCAGGAAATCTTTCTCCCAAAGAGGTAGGATTCGGCAGTTACTGTAGTACCACTCTAGAGGTTTGATGAATTCTATACCTGCGAGGTCAATCCTATTTAGTATTTGTTTCAGAGTAACAGTTGGAAGTAAATGTTCATCTAAACGTCCTTGCTCGAGAGCAATCTTGATGTTACCACGTTCATCCTTAATACGCTGCAGCTCATCGAGATGCTTCCAGATTAAATCCATCTTCTCTCCAATTACATTATAAGTAGTTAAGCCATGTAAAACAAATTGACTTTTGGTGGTAATAGCAATTAACTGCCCATACATCTCAGAGGTAGCATTAATGATGTCGTTGATAGTATGACGGTTTCTAGTAACTTGTTCCTGAGTGACATTAACTAAAGTAAGTAATTCTTCATCAAAATTGACAACCTTTTCTATGGCGTTTCTATTTTCTATTATTTTTGTTTTCAAATTCTCTACATCCTCTTCAGTAGCAGTACCAAATAACTCTTTGCTGAGACGTCCTATAATTCCCAACACAGCTCTTCTATTTCTAGGACACAAGGATTGGAACCAGCGGTCAGCTCTATCCAACTCTTGTAACCAGTAAGTTTTTCTAGCAACATGAGACAAGGTATCGGGTACTCTGGTCAGCAATCTACGGAATACTTGTATTTCCTCTTTTAGGAAAGAAATCATCTGAGGACTTGGATCGTCCATTGTCAAGGTTATTCGCCATTCTGCTAACTTCAACTTCACTGTCTGATGTTGCTTGACTATTATTCCATCCTTCATTGGTAAGACTGACAATCCATTCACACCACACAAAATCGCCAATAATATCCAGACAGACATGTTTACTGGACGCGTAACAATGCAGCAATCTGCTCCAGCGTCCAGCGTGGTCGCTTACGTATGTTGTAGCGAGCGGCACCAGGCTCATCATCTCCAAGGTCATCTGTATCTATGCGGCGCTTAACTCGGAACCTGGGGAGTGGCGGCTGAGTTTTGGCAGCAATGGGAGGAGGTGTGGCTGGTGGCGTACTGTCTGGGGAAGCAGCATCTGGAGGCGTGGCAGCCCTAGGTGCAGCATCTGGACGTTTGCCATATTTTCTATGAACTCGTATTTGTTGGCGTCTTGGTCGGGGGTGTACTTCATCCCATGCAATATCAGGATCAGCAAGGCGTACTTGATCTCTGTTAACTATCTGTTTCACTCCAGTACTTGGATGAAGTATTGTCAATACTTTACCATTTACCTTGGTCACTAGAAAACCAAAGTCCCATTTTGCAGTTAAAGACAAAGGCTCTCTAGCTTTTAAAATGACAGTGTCTCCTTCATTGATTTCTTTAGCATTGGCTTGGCGCTTTAACCTTTCACGATTATAATGACGACTCTCTTCTGTAGCACGTGCAGCTCTCTGCATCAGATCAGCATGCATTTCCAAACGATTGGAGAGATTTCTGGATCGATCTTCATCTAGAAGTCTTGTCAAAGGGTATCTGGGTGGATGTGCATACTTCAGCATAAAGGGTGACTGGCCTGTAACCGTTGAGGTACTAATCCTGTATGAGGTTAATGCACTTCCTAGTTGGTCTTCCCAATCAGCTCGAGAACCATTAACAAGCTTCTTAAGAATGTTCTTAAGAGTCCCATTAAATCTCTCTATACGCCCATTAGAAAGTGGGTGATAGGGAGTAGTTCTACGGTGTTCAATGCCTAAACCTTTCAACCAGGCTTGAAAGTCTGCACCTTTCCACTCAGATCCTTGGTCTGTTATTATGACTTCAGGAGCTCCATATCTTGGAATGAAGTCATTCCTCAATCTTTCCCAAACCGTTTCATTCGTTTTGTTGGCTAAAGGATAGCCCTCAGCCCAACCATCATGATAATCTATTGTGGTCATTATATACTTGGCTCCAGAATATTTACTTGATACTAAAGGACCAATTAAATCTATTCCAATGTATAGATTTGGAGCTTGAGCAATAGGCATCTCTCCCATTGGTACCTTCTCTGGCCGTTTTGTGTGAACCTGACAGAGGCCACATTTCTGTATCCACTCACGAATCTCACGTTTCATTCCGGACCAAACGTAGCACTCTTGTACTCTAGACATAGTCTTAAAGAGACTTTGATGGCCTACATCTTTATGACATCTAGCAATCACTTGATCTCGGAACTGAGCTGGCAGTACCAAACGTGGATATTGAGGAGCATCATATTTTGGTCTGGCTATGCTATACAAAATGTTATTAATGATAACAAAGCGAGACTCTTCATTGTTTCGAGCATCTTCACGTTCATCTTGATATTCAGCCACTTGTGCCATGAACAGGGTGTCCATGCACAAGTCATCAGCAACTACTGGAGTTGTTGGTGGGAGATGATCGCGGACTTGTTCAGGAGTAACCCATTCAGAGTCTGCGTCTATTAGGGCTATTTCCTGTGGTCTGATTCTAGACAGCAAATCAGCTCGAACATTCTTTCTTCCAGGACAGTATTTGATTGGAAATCCATACTCTGCGAGTAAAACTGCCCATCGCTGGATTTTTGTGTTTGCTATCTCACCCTTGAATAAGCTGAGTAATGGCTTATGATCAGTATAAATGGTTGCTTCTGCATCATAAAGGTATGGCCGGAACTTCTTGAGAGCAGTAACCACAGCGAAGGCTTCTTTCTCTATTGTAGCATACTTCCGTTGAGCAGGATTGAGTTGTTGAGAGAGATATTGAATAGGACGTTCATTCCCTTCATTATCTTCCTGCAGAAGTATGGCTCCAATGGCAAAATCACTGGCATCTGTCATCAAAATATATGGTTTTGATGTATCTGGGTAAGCCATGACATCACTGGATGTTAATGCATTTTTAAGTGTTTCAAAAGCAACCTTTTGTGACTGTTCCCAAACCCAGGGAACGTTCTTTCGAGTGAGATAGTAAAGCGGTTCAGCAATTTCAGCCATATATGGTATTAATTGCCGATAGTATGATACCATACCTAGGAAGGATCTTATTTCTGTTACTGATGTTGGGGAAGGGAGATTTTGAATAGCTTGTGTTTTTTCTGGTATAGCTGTTATGCCTTCTTTTGAAATGAGATATCCTAAGAGATTTAGAGATTGTTTATTAAAATGACATTTACTTTCTTTAAGTGTGATATTTTTGGATCTAAGAACATCAAAGACTTGTTTCAGGTGAATTTTATGACTTTCTTCATCTTTTGAAAAGATTATAATGTCATCCATATAGGCTAAACAAAATTTGTTGAGAGGGGCTAAAATTGAATTTATGGCTCTAACAAAGAAACTTGGTGCATTGCAAACTCCAAATGGCATTCTATTCCATTCATATTGTCCAGCATGACAAACAAAGGCAGTTTTCTTGATTGAATCGGGGTGCATGGCAATTTGCCAATATCCGCTACGTAAATCAAGTGTACTAAAAACAGCAGCACCATTCAAAGTGTCAAAAATATCTTGAATCAAAGGTAGTGGATATCTATCTTTTACTGTAATGTCATTAAGTAATCTATAATCACAGGTCCATCGAATGGAACCATCTGGTTTTCCAACAAGATGAATAGGACTAGCAAATGCACTATTTGAAGGTTGAATGACACCGGCATCCAACATCTTTTTCAATTCTTGTTCTATAACAATTCTTTTAGCAAGTGGTGTACGATAGGGCTTTTTGTTTGCTACTTTTCCTGGTATAGTATTTATTTCAAAAGGTGGTAAGTCTGCTATGGGCAAAGAGTGGCATTGAAAAAGATCTTGGTATTCATGCAACAATTTTGTTAGCCACTCAGTCTCATTCTCATCACTCTCAGACATTTTATTCTCACACTCATTCATTTCATTCTTCTCACATACCTGACCAGTTGTATTCCTGCAATTGTCATTATTTAAAAGATGAAATACATGCTTATTCCAAACCAATTTTTCGTTGTCCAAAGTAAATCCATATTCATGCAAATAGTCAATTCCTATCAAAATTTCATGCGACATTTTATCAATTACAAGAAATTCAATTAAACCAATATTTTTGACATAGAATTCAACAGTTCCTAGCACTTTCAGTTTATTCCCAGTCAATGAAATAAGTGTTTGTGTTACACGTTTGTAAATTATCGGTCTTTTAGCCTTCTTGAGCGCTATGTCAGCCACATCTTTCCGAATAAGGGTACTAGAACTACCACTATCAATCAATGAATTGTACTTTCCTACAGTACTGTCACACAATTCTAATGTCACTAATACCCTTGGGTGGCCTGACATAGCAACTTCTAGTTTGGGGACTGAGTTGATTGAGGGGGTGCTTTCATTGGTGCTCCATCTCGCTGGCGCTGAAAGCACACCGCTTGAGGATGTCCTGCTTGATGGCAATACCAACAACGCCCCTCAAACGCACGTCGATGTCCATTGGGTTTGCGTTGATTACCATTGGTTTTGCCATGGTTTTGTCGATTCTGGTAAGACGGGATTGGAGACGGCTTGCCTTCTTTCATTGTGCGGACCTCTTTTTGTAAGGTCCTCAGGGAACTGGCCATTGCAGCCAGTGTGTCCCTCACAGTAGGAGTGGATGTTGCTGATGAGGCGATCTCATCAACCTCCATTGGTTCATGAGTAGTGTGCTTCCTCTGGACACGTTTTCGTCGACTCTGGCGTGCAAATTCCCCAAGGGCAACCTGCATTGCCCCTTGCAACGTAACCAGTGCAGGGTCATGTTCAAACACACTGTCTTTGACCTTTCCATCCTTCAAGGAGGACATATAAACATCCGTCAACTCCTCGTCTGTCTGTGGGTTTCGCGGTTGTGGATATGCGTAATCGGCGGCTTTACTGAATCGCCGATTATACGACGCTATATCCTCTCGATGCCCTTGCTTTAAGTTCTCCACGACTTCTTTCAAAAGGTTGGCCTCATCGGGGCCAAGAAAAGCAAGGTTTACATGGGCCCTTATCTGTCCATGTGCCACTTGGTTTGGTGCATTGGCACGCACATGTCCCTCTATTTCCTCTAACAAATCATCTGTTGACGTTGCACACATCAATTTGAACAAATACTCGTCGGCATTTGCCCCTCCTGGAATCCTGTCTACTGCACAATTTATCTGGCGGAGCCAGATACGCACGTCTTTTAGTGACTTTCCGTCACACACATCAACTTTCTTCTCTTGATCTACAAGCCAACGGCAAAATCGTCGTTCATCAGCCTGCTGCGCAGCCCGTTGAGCATCTTGTTGCTGTTGGTTTTGGATGATCTGTAGTTGCTGTTGATGTTGGCCCAATATCGCTTGGATATTCGGATCAACTTGTGCTGGTTGTGCCATTTTGGTGGAATTGAACAAATCTAAAACTTACTTCATTGTACTTACTCTCTTCACTAATATATCTTCGTACATTTCACAATCCTCACTGCAATAAGCCCCATCCTCTTTAAATCTATCCATTTTAGCCTTTGTATAAAAGCTACACAAAGTTTTACAAACTGTACAAGGAGTTGTAAATTTTAAAACATCCTTAGGTAGAGGGGTTAACTTCTTTCTCTGATTATCCATTGTGACACTGTTAATTAAATCATTTCCACATCATTGTGAACAAAACTATCCTTAATTGAAATATCCTTCATAATTATCCCAAGTGAAATATCCTTCTAAATTATCCTTAAGTGAAATATCCTTCTAAATTATCCTTAAGTAAAATATCCTCCTATAAAGCACAAATCCACAATAGAGTTCTCTTCCATCTTCATATCTTCATCTGTCATTTGTAGCTAGCTGTCACTCATATGCTGAACTTCGGGCCCCATAAGTTGGGCAGCCAATTTGTAAAGGCCCATGGGCTGTTACGTGGATGAGCCAGTACAAGTGGGGAATGAGGAGTAGAAGACCATCTTGCCGGGCGCCACCGACTCGTTCAAGGGACGAGCCGGAAGCCCCATGTCTTCAGGGTTCTATTTAGTCCATAGAATATTATTCTCAAAGTTATTGTGAATAGATCTAATTCACACAAACACTAAAGTCCAAGTTGTAGTTTCACTGATAAATGTTTTATCTCAATTTGTGGGTTATTCAGCATAGTATGTCATGCACTTGTGACATC
>JAAELB010000108.1 GCA_024227155.1 Desulfobulbaceae bacterium | reverse complement strand
ATAAAATTTTTGCTTGCTGAATCTAAAATCGATATTTCAGCTGTAAGTCAATGATACCATGGGCTGCAGAAGAGGTTGGTGACAAACCGGGGGTTTAGTCAAAGAACCCCAGAATGACCTCAAAACCCTGACGGCCACCCAAAATCCCCCACCTATGGCCACTTGAAAATCCCCCACCTGAGTGGTCTAAAATTTTAGAAAAATTTCATTTTCTATTTGGCGATAGAACATTACTTAACCTCCCAATATATTAATTTTTTGTGGAGGGAAAAAGGATGAATGTTTTGAAGTCAGATAAAATAAATACTATAATTACGCTAAGTAATAATGGTGTTAGCCAACGAGAAATTTTCAGAAGAACCGCAATTGATCGCAAAACAATAAGAAAATATTCAGTACAGAGTGATCAGATTCCACAAGTTGAGCTGAATTCAAAATCCCCCACCCCGGCCACCGGCTCCGATTCAAAATCCCCCACCCTGGCCACCGGCTCCGATGACAAGATAATTGAAAATCATTTACCCTTGTCATCAGCTGAAAATGAATCAAAAGTGGTGAGCCATGCAAAGTCAGCTTGCGAGCCTCACCGAGAATGGATTGAAAAACAGGTTAGACTCGGGCGTAATGGTGTGTCAATCTATCAAGATTTGGTTGAACGGTATGGTTTCACTCATAAATACAACAGTGTAAAGCGCTTTGTGAGAGGGATAAAGAAGAAAGATCCAAAGCAATTTGATCGACTAGAATTCCCCCCTGGAGAAGAGGCCCAGGTTGACTACGGTACAGGTGCAAAGACACTACACCCGACAGGCAAGTATCGAAAACCCCGATTGTTTGTGATGACCCTCAAGTACTCAAGGCGCTCCTTTAGGAAGGTGGTCTGGAAGTCAAGTCAAGAGGCCTGGGCCAAGCTTCACGAGGAGGCTTTTCGTTACTTTGGCGGGTGCACTCAATATGTTGTTTTGGATAATTTGAAGGAAGGGGTGATAAAACCTGATATCTACGAACCTGAATTAAACCCTGTGTATAAAGCAGTGCTCCAGCATTACGATGTTTTAGCAGATCCAGCTCGGGTGCGTGATCCTGATAGGAAAGGAACTGTAGAATCCGCCATTAAACATACCCAAGACACCGCCTTAAAAGGGCGGAAATTTGAGACAATTGAGCGACAAAACGAATGGCTTATACATTGGGAAGAAAAATGGGCGGCTCCTCGGATTCATGGCAGGGCAAAGCGGCAGGTAGAAGAAATGTTTCAAGAAGAAAAGCCATATTTAAAGCAACTCCCCCTGACTTCATTCAGATATTTCAAACAGGAGACTCGAACAGTATGGGACGATGGCACTATTCAGGTGAGTAATTGCTACTACTCAGCTTTACCGGCCCCCCTTCATCAACAGGTCATTGTCAGGATTTTTGAATGTGAGATTGAAATCATCAATCCTCAGACTATGGAACTTTATCGTCGGCATAGTAAAGGCACGCGAGCCGGAGCTGTGAAGATGGAGGAAGGGGACAGGATTTTTAATCCATCACGGCAAACGAACTATCTACTCTCAAAGGCAGGCAAGATAGGGCCGGTAACTAAAGAGTTATGTGAGCTTTTATTTGAAGAAGAGGGAAGAACAGGGCAAAGACGAATGCAGGGCATTGTCAATCTAGCCCGTCGATTTGAGGCATGCCATATTGAACAAGCATCGAAGATGGCTGTTAATGCAGGATTACGTAGCTGCAAAGCAGTGCGCAGGCTGGTTGAGAATATTGCCAAAAAGGACCAATCAATAAAAGAAGAAACAAACGATCTTACCCAGGATCACGCATTAATTAGGGCGCCGGAAGACTATGGCGAATTTTGGAACGAAAATGCTGTGAGTTCTGACGGTGATCAAGAGCAATCATCTTCGAAAGTGACAGGACTAGAAGGAGAGAAACGCTATGTGATGTCACGGGAACAACTGCGTCAGGTTTGGCGTAACGCAAATTGGCACAGGGTAATAGAGGTCTTTGGTCTGGAAGTTGATACTTCTAGGCGTTGCAAGCCTGATGAGACATGGATTAAGTCGCCCTTTACAGACGAGAGAACGGCCTCATTACACTTAAGTTTGACAGCTAATACCTTCAAGGATTTCAGTAGTGGCAAAGGTGCTCATGTTGGGGTTCTTAATTTCTGTCAAGAATTACTCAGCATGCAAGGGCTGGAGATGAACTGTTATGAGGTTGCAGGGTGGATGGTCGAAAAAGAAATTTCAACAACAGATATCCACCCGCACCGGCAACATAATAACAACAGTAAATGCTCCAGCCAAAACCCTGCGAAAAACGATGGGATATCGGTGGACTTACGGAGATGGCTACAAACCGATCACCCAGTGTTGGAGCAAAGGGCGGTTTCACCTGCAACCTGTCATTATCTTGGATGTGGGTTCCTGCCGGAAAAAACCGACAGAACAGCCCCCTCGCCCCTAAATGGTCGAATAGTATTTCAAATAAGAGGAATTGAGAAGATCGGCTCCAAGCTAAGCTCTATCATTCTGACTCATACAGGCAGGGCTCTGAGCCCGGAGCATGAAAACTTAGACGGCAAATACTGGAGCTTCCCGTTCCACAAGAGCATGGAGATATTTAATCAGGATAAATTGATATTAGAGACATCGGCACACCAGCAAATACAGCAATACGGCGTGATTTTGGTGGAAGGCTTTTTTGATGTTGCTGCCCTGATTGGAGCTGGCTGTTTAAATGTCGGTGCTCTGATGGGGGCGCAAATAACTGAGCCACAAGTAGAGCGTATTAAATTATTAGATTCTGTTGTGAAGATACCCAAAATAACGATGTTTTTAGACAGAGATGCCGCTGGGGTTTCCGGCACCAAAAAGAGTATTGCTCTCTTGCAAAAGAATGGTTTTGAGGTTGAGCAATTTGATTGGGATCAACTGTTTGATCGAGCAGATAGTATTCCAGTCAAAATTCCTGACAAAATACAGGACCCTGGAGATATGTCGCTAAATCAGCTGCGCTGGTTGCGGCAACGAGGAATAATTTAACCCTGAATAAGGGGTGAAAAAAGAAAAGGAGGAAACTATGCCAATGTCAATGGTCGAAATGGAAAGAAATCTGGTCGCACTTCGTTTGCCGGGAATGAAAGAGACGCTAGAAACACGGGCGCTCCAGGCAAACCAGGGGAATGAGCCTTTTGTGGAAATCTTTGCATATCTGGTGCAGGATGAGATAGATTATAGGCGTTCTCGTCTTGTAGAACGGAGGTATAAAGCCTCAGGTCTTGATGAGAGGAAAACACTTGACGATTTTGACTGGAGTTTTAACCCAAGACTTCCTAAAAAAGAAATATTTGAGTTGGTTACTGGCAAGTTTATCCGGGAAGGGGAAGATGCTCTTCTGATTGGTTCGCCGGGCACTGGGAAAAGTCACATATGTAAAGCCATAGCTCATGCCGCAACCCAGACTTGCCACCAAATAATATACAGGGAGGCCCATACTTTTTTCGAGGATATTTTCGAAGCTGCGCAAACAGGTAAAAGAAAAAAAATCAACAAGCTGTTCTCTGAATCAGATTTGTTGATTATTGATGATCTTTTTCTGAGAAAGAAAATACCTGATAATGCCGCAGATGACCTTCTCGACATCATATTGAACCGATATTCCAAGAGAAAAAGCACTTTAATAACATCAAATAGACCAATCGAAGATTGGGGGAAACTCTTAAAAGACAATGGTGCATCATCGGCCATCCTTGACCGTTTGCTACACCGAGGGCACTTGCTAAAATTTGAAGGGAAAAGTTATAGGTTAAAGGAGGCTGCAGGAAGACT
>JAAELB010000107.1 GCA_024227155.1 Desulfobulbaceae bacterium | reverse complement strand
AGGTGATAAGTAATCGCTTTCTATACCCGTCCTAACTTTTCCGTCATTTTCTACCAGAAAGTCACCATTTCCTGAGAACCTATCTTTTCTCAGGGGTCTTGATAAGCGGTTTCTTCGTCTCAGCTTGTTACTCTATGAATGCGGAGGAAAAGTTACTTTCACTTTCATTTTTTTTGCTGTTTTTGGGCAGACGCATCCCTTGAAAGGCGTATCACTTTTTAACACTCGTACACAGCCTCTTCATATTCCGGCCAGCCATCGTCATATGGCACAATTTTCACTCGCCCGGTATAGGGTCTCTCAGCCCTCCTTCCAGCATCTCACGTTTTAGCTCTAAACCAACGATGAGGAAAAACACTGCCATAAGCCCATCGTTAACCCAGAGTAGTAGAGGTTTAGCGATATGTAGTGCTCCAAATCGTATCTCAACAGAAATGTCGAGGAAAATATTATATACAGACTGTATTGGAGAGTTTGCCACGACCTTAGCAAGCACGGTTGCAAACATCAGCAGAATACCGCCAGCAGATTCGGCTTTAAAAAATTTTCTTACGGCTGTTGAGCTTGTAGAATTTGTTTTATTCATCAGTTTAGAGGTTATAATTAATCAGCTTTAACCCGAACTCTTTACTCGGACTTCGGGCTAAGAACGTAAAAGAACGAGGGTACCAGCACCAACGATACCACGGTTGAAAAAAGCAGACCATAGACAATAGCCATTGCTAATGGATACCACATTGGACTGGAGAGGGCCAGCGGTACCAGCCCAACTACGGTGGTAATTGTTGTTCCCAAGATGGGCCGCAAACGTTCTGATGCACTCAACGCTGCCGCTTCTCGAGCAGGCACCCCGCTATCACGATGCATATTGATAGTTTCCACCATAACGATGGCGTTATTAACAACAATCCCAACCAGAGTTACAAGTCCAATAATGGCCGGAAAAGAAAGTGATGTTCCCGTAAGAAAAAACATGCCAAAGGTGCCAAGCATCGCAAGTGGAACAGACATAAGCACAATGACGGGCTGAGTAAAGTTCCCAAAAATCAAAGTTAACACAGAATAGACCAGAAAGATCGCCAATATAAATGCGGTACCAATGTTTCCGTAGGCCTCGTTACTCGATTCCTTCTCTCCGGAGAAACGATATTCGTACCCTGCCCACTCCGTTTTCATCTTTTGGAGTTTCGGTTCTATCTCATCAAAAACGGAAAGAGCTGTTCGTCCCTTTACTCTTGCCTTCACCGTTACCGCTCGCTCTCCATCTGTATGCACATAAACGGCAGGTTGCTGAGAAAAATCGAAGGTAACCAGTGAGCCAAGAGGAACCACAGTGCCATTATCCGTTACGATCTGCAGATTAGCAAGTTCGTCTGTATTCTTTGGCCCTCCAATTTTTGATCCCCTGCTTGCCCAGTAGCTTCCGAGCTTAATGGGAAGATCATCCTTTACTCCTGGCTGCTTAAGTTTACCGATCTCATCAAATGCTGTGGAATAACGGATCTGAGTGGCCAAAGACTCTTCTGTAATCCCGTAAAAGCTCAATGCTTCAAATTGAGGTTTGAAAGTGAACTGCATTCGCCGAGGACCAACATTATCTCGCACATCAGAAACACCCGGGAGTGCAGAAAGCATTCTCTGTAATTTTTGAGATAACTGAACCAGGGTATCGATATCCGGCCCACTAAGCACAATCTGTACAGGATCATCTGTAGTGGAACCGCCTACATCCGGGGTGAGCAGGATACGAACTCCAGCAAAATTCTTCAGACTATCCTCCAAACCGTCCCTAATCTCATCGAGGTACTCAAAAGCAAGTTGGTCTCGCTCTTGTTTGGGAATAAATACCGCCGATAAACCAATGTAATTTGGAGCCTCAGTTGGTAACAGAGATTCTTTTAAGGTCCCTGTGGATAAAGGACTTTTCTTACCGATATAGCGAGTCACGTAATCGAGGTACGGCAAACTCTGTAAAAACTCGGCAGATCGCTCGGCAACCTTTGTAGATTCCTCCATAGTCGCATTTGGCCCCAATTCAATAGTGATACCGAGATTTCTACCATCCGATTTCGGATACATTTCCACCGGTAACATGCTAGTCAGCCAGAGCACAATAGTAAGAACTAAAAAAGGTACTCCCATCCATGCTGCTGCGGATTTTTTGGTTGCAAGCGGAACCGCCAGAAGCCATCCGTGCAGTTTTTTTCCAAGGGAGGCAAACAGGGTATCAGCAAAGGTCTCTTTAGGAGAGTCGGACTGCTTTAACACTAACCTGGAGACTGGAATACAGACAACAAAGGCGATGATAAAACTGACCACCAGGCAAATAATAATGGTCACTGGCAGCATGCGTATAAACTTTCCGTCTGTCCCTCCAATAGCGAGTAGTGGGATAAGAGCCAGAATCGTTGTGGCCTGTCCGGCCAGGGCTGGACGGGCATAGAGTTTTACGGTACGCAGCGCCGCTTCGGCAAAATTTAGCTTTTTAGAGTAGAGCCCATCGTGCATTCCTTCCATCACCAGAATAAAAACATCCACCAGCATTCCAAGGGCAAGTACCATACCGATAATAAGCAAGGAGTTCAGGGTGTAGCCAAGAAGCATTGCAACGCCAAGGGATGAGAGAAGGGTTAAAGGAATGGCAAGGCCGGCAATTGTTGCCTCACGCCAGGTAAGCAACAAAAGCATCACCACAAACACCGCAACCATCGCCTGCCAAATATTGTTGAAAATCTCGTTAAACGACTCTTCGATCAATTCCGCCTGATTACTGGTAATCTCTGCCCCCATGCCGTAAGGCCAGCTTGGAAAAAGCTTCGCTGCTTCAACACTTTCCCGCACCGCATTGATGATAGAGATAGTATCTCCACCGGCAATCTTTTTGACCTCAAGCCCCACGCCCTGCTTATAATCGGAGCCGCTTTTGCTGAATGCGCTGTATACTTCCGCCTTGGCGGGTCGCTCTTCAACCTGGGCGATATCACCAAGGCGAACAATACGATTGTGACCAATTCGGATAATATCGAGCCTTTTTAGCTGCTCAATATCAGAAAAGCGTGCCTCAAATTTCATCTGAGAATTATATTTTTCACTTTCAAATCGACCCCAGGATACATCCATATTAGCGGCCGTAATTCGGTCATGGACCGTTTGTGGTGAGATACCAAGACTGCGCAAACGATCTGGAAAGAGGCGAACATATACAGTCTGTTTACGTTCACCAACAACAGTTACTGTACGAACACCAGGTACCTGTTCAAGTCTCTTCTTCAGGGACTGGGCAGCCTGTTGTAACACCTCAACACGTAGGTCCCCAAAGATCATATAGCTGACAACGGGGGTATCGTTAACAGATACCTGCTCTAATTTCGGTTTCTTGGCCTGCTGGGGAAATTCCGCCTCTGCCTCAGATATCTTGGCTCGCAGCTGGATCATTGCCTGAGCCGGATCTTTTTCGGCACGAAATTCTACGGTGACCATAGAGAAGGAATCGAAAGATCCACTCTCAACCCGCTTAAGACCGTCCAGTCCTCGGATTTTTTTCTCAAGTTCCTGGGAAATTCGTTTCTCAATCTGATCTGGAGATGCACCAGGCCATTCCGTGGTAATTACCGCCTGGGGGATGGCCAGATCCGGGTTATTTTCCCGTACCATATTTTTCCAGGCAAAGAGTCCTGTAGTAATAAAGAGGCCAATGAGAAGAAAAGCAAAGGTTGAGCGTAAGAAAAGAAAGCGCATGGTTCCCGATATTTGAGGTGAATCCTGAATATTCGTCTTACTCATCGGTTTCACCTATTGCCCGTACTGGCGATCCGTTGGTGATGGTATAGGCTCCATCTACTACAACGAGTTCTCCATCTTTAACGCCGTCTATAACTTCCACCAGTCCGAGACCATATTCACCAATAGTAATTGGGCGTTCCTCTACCCGGCTCGTTTCCGGGTTATACACATAGACACTGGGAGTTTCCTCCTTACCGAGTACCGCCATTTCAGGCACAGTAAGAACATCAGTTAGGACATTGGTCTCGATCCAGGCAACGATATATGAACCATCTCGAAGATTTTCAGCCCCTTTTGTGGTTCTCGCCTTTACCTCTATGGATCGTTTATCAAGACTTATTGAAGGACTCTCCGCATACACCTCACCAACAGCAAAGCTTCCTTTGGTAAATCCATTTTTGGCGGCTTGCAAGAGTTCATAACTGGAATTAGCAAGGAAGACACGTTGTCCAGGTTGTACAGCCGGGCTTTCCCAAAGCGGGATATTGAGTATCGCTTCAAGATGAGTCGTATCAATGACCACCATCAGTGCATTACTTTCCCGATCCTTAGCGGTTGCATAGGTGGCCGGGCCATTATTGAAATCTCCAACTCTCGTGTTCACCCTTTTTATGATGCCATCAAAGGATGCCCGCACTTCAGTTTTTTCAATAAGCAGCTTGTTCCTGTCAAGCTGGGATTTTGCAGCTCGTACTCTTGCCTGAGCAGCTTTATACGATGTTTCACTCTGCTCCAGATCAACGACAGCACCGATCTTCTTTTTAAAGAGGGTGCGAGACCGATCAAGATCACGCTTAGCCTGTTTCATTGCGGTTTTGGCCTGGGAGTATTCCGCCTCAAAACCGAGTTGTTCTGCTTCAAGAATTTTAGAATCAATCCGTAATAACAGGGTTCCCTTTTTGCTATTTGTTGAACCTTGCACCCTCATCCCTTCCCGTAGTTCTTCTCCGTTTATGGAACCAAGTTCGGAGATTAAACCGACTGCATCGGAATTCACATACTCCCGGTTCAGTGCCAAAACTGTACCTTCTGCAAAGGTCCAGGCAGTAAGATTCTGCCGGGTAATAGCTCGAACCTGAACTACAGGCTTTCGGGATTCCACTACAGCGATAGTATTTTTTTGCTCCTGAAAGGCTGCATATCGACCATAGCCCAAGATGCCAACGAGAATAAAAATGGTGGCGACGATAAGGTACGTTGTTTTCTTTTTACTCGACATAGAATTACCGTGGTGTTTTGTTTAGTACAAATGTTTCTAACGAATGATTGAAACGGATTTACCATTAGCGTAACGAGATGTCAATATTCTTTGGCAATACAACAATATGAAAAGAAAAAAAGGGAGATGCCAAGGGTAATTTTACAACTACCCCTGACTAAAGACGAAATAACAGGAACTTACACAAGGCCACTTTGAAAAACTGCAAATTTGCCCAACTTGCATCGTTGCAATCAGAATTTTATCCTCCGGTAAGCGTAGACTCAGAAATATCAGCTATATACCTGTGGTAAAATTCTTCCTGCGCCTCGAATTTGAACAAATTTTCTAATTTTTCAAAGTACCCATAAGAACAGGAGAAAAAAGATGAAGGAAATAACTTGGGATTCTACAGTGCGGCAATGGCGACAACAGTCTGGTAGATTTTGTCGACCTGGCGGTCTTCGTCCTTAATTTGTTCTGTAAGTTTAGGCATCGCTTTATTAATTACCTTGCCATACAGATTGAAGCTATCCACAAGGCTTGCCAGGCTAAGAGAGGCAAATTGGATCTGCACATCATCCGCTGGCTTGTTAACAATTTTCCCGATAACTTCAGAGAGAAGCAATAGAAATGGCTTATAATACTGCTCCACTAATTCTTCGGTACCCTCTGTAGGACTAAGGAGTTCACGTAGGAGGATATCATCCTCCCATTTTGAGCCATCAAAACACATTTCCTCCCGAAGCCACTCGCGTATAATATTTTTTGCTGCGTCCTCAGGAGGCATGTTTTGAAGTTCAAGTTCCTCTTCAGCGGACATACTTAATTTTTCTATTGCTGTGAGAAGAACTTTTTTATACAGCCCATCTTTACTACGAAAGTGGTAGTTAATTGCACTGAGCGGTGTCCCTGACTTTTTAGCGATATCCCGAACGGTAACAGCTTTGAATCCCTGCTGGGCAAATAGGATACCTGCCTTGCTTATAATTTTCGCTTTGGTTTTAATGGAATCCTTTGGTGTTCCCATGGTTCTCCTAAGTGACAATTTTGTTTCATACGATAGTTTTGAACATTTATACAACACTGCCATTCAAGGCATAATCAGTCAAGTGAGAAATTATAATTGCTGACGACATCACCCTTTTTTAGACAGAGATATTTATGGCTCATTACAATTTTTCATTATGTTTTAGTAAATCCCTATACCTTTATCCTATTTTTCAGGATTAGCTGCAGTCCATGCTTGATCAACTTCGTCAGTATTCTCATTTCTATCCAGCATCATAAGCTCTTCAAGTTCTTCGTTATGTTTCTGGTAGGGGAAGTGATAAGAAGTTGCTTTTTAAGCCCGCCCTTACTTTTCCGCAATATTCATCAAAACAGCCATCAATATACACAACCCTAACTT
>JAAELB010000106.1 GCA_024227155.1 Desulfobulbaceae bacterium | reverse complement strand
TGCCCATGGAGAATGAATCTTGTTTCTTGTAACCTGTGTAGGGCAAACAAAGTTACAAACATTTTTATATGAGCTCATTATTGAAAAGAAAACATTTACCTTCTAAAGTTTAGTATATAAAATGTGCAAATTAAGGTCTTTCTATTAGAGCTATAGAGGTGGATGCTCACCATGTATAATACTGACATATATAAATGTGTGGAACCTTTGCACACAGTTTTCTCCACCAATATCACTCTGATTCGTATTGCGATTAAAGTGTTGGAAAGCTGGGGATAAATACTCGCTAATAAACTAGATTCGACTCGGCAAAAGTGCGTTCGCGTGCGCGTAAAAAAATAAAGTAGGCGAAACA
The DNA here is from genome assembly GCA_024227155.1 of Desulfobulbaceae bacterium. Lineage (GTDB taxonomy): Bacteria > Desulfobacterota > Desulfobulbia > Desulfobulbales > Desulfocapsaceae > Desulforhopalus_A. The sequence goes on along the minus strand of JAAELB010000106.1, from coordinate 155 downwards.
CGTTTGTGGCTCTGTAGCCCTTAATATTAGTGCGATTGGACTCAAACTGGTGCCAAAAGATTCGTCTTGGAGAGCTCTATTCACGTGTGTAATATAATTAAGATCGTCGACATCGTCAAATTGTGTTTTTTAGCTTTTAACGGGAATCGCGTGCG
>JAAELB010000105.1 GCA_024227155.1 Desulfobulbaceae bacterium | reverse complement strand
ATATTCTTCCAGGAAGGTTTTGATTCGAGAGGCATACGATGAAGGGGGCTCAACACGACCTCCGGATTTATCTATATTATTCAAACATATATTGAAGTCCCCACCAACAATAGTGTTTATATCAGAGTTATCGAGCAGGGGGAGGATAGAGTCAAAGAAAACAAGTTGTTCAACAGGCTTATCTTTCGTAGGAGCATAAACGTTGACAATAGTAAATATATTGTCATCATAGTTTATTTTTACAGAGAGGTATCTGCCCATATCATCCGCGACAGTGCCTTCGACGGTTATATTAAGGTGTTGTGGAAGGAGGATTGCAACACCTTTACTATTAAACGTGCCATGAGAATAGAGTATCTCTCCTCCCCACTCTTTTTTCCAAGTTTGTGCATCTGTGGGTACGGAATGAGTTTCTTGCAGCAAAATTATACTGTTTTGTTTCTTTTTAAGAAATTTGAAAATAGATAACCGTTTTTTTGTCTGCCTAAGTCCTCTGGTGTTAAGACTATAGAGGTTCAAACCACTCATTTTGTTGCAGAGAAAAGCAAATCAGCTGGCCGACCACAATATATCCT
>JAAELB010000104.1 GCA_024227155.1 Desulfobulbaceae bacterium | reverse complement strand
CCTCGACGATCGTTCGTCGAGGTCCCACAGTGTGTGTCGCAGTTCGTCGAGGTCAAGCCATACCTCGACGATCGTTCGTCGAGGTCCCACAGTGTGTGTCGCAGTTCGTCGAGGTCAAGCCATACCTCGACGATCGTTCGTCGAGGTCCCACAGTGTGTGTCGCAGTTCGTCGAGGTCAGGATCCTTGCCAAAGCCATCCAGTGTGTCAAGGTCAACTGTTGCAGTGTTGATGCCGGGACGCCAGACTGTTAGTGTTTGAGTGACCATGTCAGCTGAACGAGGAGACATCTTAGGAGTTAAAGGCCATGAATACAATCAATTTATGACCCTGTGTACATTACCAATTGAATAAATTAATTATTATCTATGTTGTATTTGTATTGAATGTTTCTTTCAGTGTGACCAATCCCCATATACTACTTGTCTTGAGGTCCATTAACTAGTAACCCCCCCCCTTGTAGAACGCTACAATTTTTGGTGTCAGAAGTGGGATTGCTTCTATGAACTTTGTGTTTTACAGCAATCCCGTGATACGAACCATGTTCGAGTATGGATCTTAGAAGAAGAGGACAACCTAGGACCACCAACCCTGACCCTAGACGGAGCCAGGTAGGCGGAATGGAGGGCGGCTACCAACCACCAGAGGAACAGGAGATGATTGGTGATGGAGCTGGTGTGATGTTTGGCGAAACCCCCACATG
>JAAELB010000103.1 GCA_024227155.1 Desulfobulbaceae bacterium | reverse complement strand
TAACCATACGCGCCATTTCAGTTCCGGTGACAGGTTTCATCATCAACCAACAGTATTGTCTCTTCTGCTGTTAGTTATGGCTGTGGATCCATATTTTTTCAGCAGTTTTCTCCTACTCCACAGCGGGCAGATACACCTTGACTGAGCCCTCTCGCCGAGCCTGCTTTTCAAGGCCATCTCACCTTTATACTTCTTGACGATACCATAAACCACCGAAAGACCTAAACCGGTTCCCTTCCCCTGGGGCTTGGTAGTAAAATATGGATCAAATATTTTATCCAGAATCCCCTTATCAATACCTATTCCGGTATCACTGATGGTCAGAACGATATATGACCCCGCGTCCAGATTGACATCACAATTAGTTACTGGCAGGTCCATATTTTCTAAAACTACAGTAATGACACCTCCATTATCGTGCATGGAGTGATACGCATTCGTCAACAAATTCATAAGAACCTGATGAACTTGTGTGGGATCAGCCATTATAGTCCGACATTGATCATCAATATTTGAGCTAATCTCAATAGTTGTTAGGATGGTCGACCTGATGAGCTTAACCGCCTCTTTCACCACCAGATGGGGCCTCAGAGGGACTATTTCCTGCTCATGCTGTCTACTGAATGTCAATATTTGCTTTACCAACTTTATTGCCCTCTCTGCAGCAGCAAGTACCTGACTGACGTTTTCCCGTAGCGGGCTGTCTTCAGGAATATCATCTTTCAAATATTCTGTGTAACCAATTATAGGCGTAAGAATAATATTAAAATCATGTGCGATGCCCCCTGCCAGTGCGCCAATCGCTTCATTTTTTTGAAGTTGGCGCAGATCCTGTTCCATTTCTATTCTCTGTGTTTCATAATCATCCCGATGGATTGCCAGGGCAAATATTTCTGCAATTCGTTCAACGGCGGCGACATCCCTGTCCGTATAGTCATGACTTGAGTTCGCCAATTTCGTGTTTTTTATGGCAAAACTTTCCTACAATGCGTATTTTTTTTGCGTAGAGGTAACCGGTCATTCCCTCTGCATAACAAAACCCAGGCAATGTGCCATTTATGACGACACGATCAAAACATGAAGAAACACCAGCAATTTGTTTGAGATATCGTTTTACAAATGACATGATTGTATCTCCAAGTGAATGTGATCTTCTTGGATAGAATTTAATCATGAGTTAATATTATTTCACCTTTTTTGTTCCGGCTTGTCAGGGTTAGGTTCACTCGGGCAGAGATCTAGGTTTAATTAAAGGCAATTATTGCAGCCCATAAACGAACGACACCTGGATTTTAAATCATAACCTCTACAGATTCGCATGAATCTTTGCGGTCCTCCACTTTAGGCCGTAAACCCTATCCCCTTTACACCTCACTAGAGAACAGGATAATGGATCACTTTAAGCAGACTGCTCTTATGCAGGCATTTCGCAACTCCACCGAGGAACAGTTGGGTCGACAACTTGACCTGCTGGTGCAATCGATGGGTGAGCAAACATTTTGCCAAAACGCCGCTTCTCAGTTGATGTCACTGGCCCGCCCTGAAGACGCACTGCCCGGCAGTCTTGCTCGCTTTGCACCTCTGGTTCGTGACGGCATCGAATTGTTTCTCTCATGCACCGCCTATCCCAGGCTTCGTAAGGTAATACTCAAACAGTCTACCCTTAAGGATAACAGTGTACCCGGAGAGCGCTTGCTGAATCTGGCCCTCCATTTTCCAACTCTACATAAATTGGGTCAGGTAATTGCCCGCAATCCAGGACTCAATCCAAAACTGAAAAAGTGGCTTATTCGTTTGGAACAGGGTGACTACGGTACCGATCCGGATGATCAGGTGCACCTCATTAGAACACAGTTGGCTGGGCTAAATTCGCGTTTACAAATCACACTGTCTCCCCATATCATCGCCGAGGCCAGTGTTGCCACCGTCCTTCCCTATACCTGGCAGAACCCCGGCAGTAGTCAGACAAACAAAGGGGTTTTTAAGGTGCTCAAACCTGAGATCGAAGCCAATCTGCGAGAAGAACTGCGGATTTTAGAAAGCGTAGTGTCAAGTCTTGAACAGAATCGGAAGCGATATGCGCTGGAAGAGATGAAGCTTACCAATCTCTTCCAGGAGATTCGCGGGGATCTTGTCAGGGAGGTGGACTTGACTGTCGAACAGGAAAACCTAAATGAAGCCTCAAGAATTTATGATGGCGTGGCTGGTGCGCGTATTCCGGAACTGGCACCTTTCTGTACCCAAACCATGACCTCTATGGAATATATTGACGGCAAAAAGATTACCGACATCAAGGGGACAAAAAGCCAGCGACAGGCGTTAGCTCGCCTAGTTTTTGAGGCAATCATTTGCATACCGCTTTTTGCAAAAGAAAACTTGTCTTTGTTTCATGGAGATCCCCATGCCGGGAATATCCAGGCTGTTTCTGGTAGTGCTCCGAACAGTTTTGATGTGGCATTGCTTGATTGGACACTAGCCGGACACCTGTCGAAAAAGCAGCGAATGCATATCATGGAACTGCTGCTTGGGATCATGAAGGGTGATAGCTGGACTATAGCCAAGATCATCGAAAGTATGGCTTCAGTACCAGATAAGAATGAAAAAATGGACAGGGGCTATCTTGCCGAAACGATCAAAAAACTGTTGGTTTCAGAGGAGTATGTCGATTGTGATCCTCTGAAGAAGGCCTTTCGCTTGCTGGAAAAAATGACGATGGAGGGGCTTATTTTTCCTTCGGAACTCGTCCTCTATCGCAAATCTTTTTTCACCCTGGAGGGGGTCCTCCACGATATCTCACCGAATTTTGCAATGGGAAAAGCGTTGGAAAGATATCTTGCCACGCTACTTCTGCAAGAGTTGCCGGTGCGATGCGGAATGTGGATGACTCCTTCGGCGAATAAGTCCGAATACTATCGCACCCTCCTCTCTAATCAGTCCCTGCTGGAACTCTCTCTTCATCAAAACATTACAATCTGGCAACAGACGATGCAGCAGAGTTCTTCCCTAATCGAGGCACAGGTGAAACTTTCAACTGATTTATTTATGTATATTACAGGTTGCCGCTATTGGTTAGGAGAAAAGAGACAATAGAGAACAGACCACGTTTTTCTGCGAAAAAACGTGGTCTGTCCCCTATTGCTGTTCTGTTTTGAATTGCTATTGCTACTTTCGGTTAGGACATTAGGAGCAGCATAGATGGGCGGAAGCTTGCAGAATTCCCCGCAAATTGTTTTATCTTCGCTTGCCTTTACCGGCTTTGTGGCATCTGTAGGCTTCATGTATCTGTCCTCCCACCGGGAGATAAATTCTTTCCCAAAAAAATTTTCATATTTGATAGCATACTGTCAGTATGCTTTATGAGATAAAGAATCCATGTTTGAGATATCAGCTCAATACTCTACAAGTAGGGATGGGACAGTTAGGGTAATATCAGTTTGGTCATTGTCATCACCGACTATTTCTAAGGAGCCTTCCAGTTTTTTTATTGCAGTCTGAATATTTTTTTCGGGTAATTCTTTTGGCGTTGGGTGAATGTTGCCAGTAAGGCGAAAAATTATTTCGGTAGTCTTTTGATTCTGCCGGGTTGTAATTACCAGATTATTTCCTGAACTGAGTTGTTCCAGAGATAAAATATACATTCGATAAAAAACGTGCTGCAACAGTGCAGGGTCATTATATATGGAGTTAAGTCCTTCCCCCAGTTCGAGCGTGACGTTGATCTGCTGTAATCTGGAAAAACGCTCCAGAAAGGTGTGTTCTTCAATTATTATATCATTGACCAGGAAGGAGGAACATGGGGTATCCGGCCGATGGGCAAAACGGCTGAGGTGGTGTAACATGTCGGCCGCAATAATTACCCTCGATTCAATAGAAGATATCGCTTTATTAAGCCGCTCAGCCAACAATTCATTTTCATCAAACCCATGCATTTCAATCAGATCACTCATGAGCCCATTGGATTCTCGTATAATGCCAAGATGATTTTTCAAGTCGTGGGAAAAACCGGCCATTAACCGACCAAATGATTCAACCTGTTCCTGCCGGAGATTGTTTTCTGTAACCGCATCCATAAAAGTCCTATGTATTGTTGTGCTTTTCATAAGTTGAGTTTATTTCCTCAAGAAGTTCATTAAAATCAACAGGTTTCATGATGTAACTGATAGCACCTTTTTCCATAGCCTGCATGCCGGCGGCTCCAGAGCCATGGCCTGTAAGCATAATGACTTCAATGCCGGGGTCATGTTTTTTTATCTGAGCGAGAACATCAATCCCATTCATATCCGGCATTTTTAAGTCAAGAATTACGATATCAGGAGTTATCTCAACAGTTTTTTTCAATCCCTCTGTGCCACTGTGTACGTCTTCGGCGTCTATGCCGCGTAGCCGCAGGCGTTCACACAGGGTTGAGGCAAACTCAATTTCATCATCAATAACTAACAGCTTTCCCTTTTCCATGTGATCCCTTTCCTCTTAACTATGTTTGACTGGCAAGGTAATTTCAAATGTTGTACCCTTGCCAATCTCTGATTGCACATTGATTATTCCGCCAAGTTTTTTTAGTATACCGTAGGTAATGGACAGACCCAGGCCGGTTCCTTTGCCTGTTTCCTTAGTAGTAAAAAAAGGATCGAAGATACGTCGTTCCACCTCCGGGGACATCCCCATTCCAGTATCGCTGATTTTTACCTGGATGGTTTCTTGATCAATCTTTTTGCTGCTGAGTAAAATTTGGCCATTGCTACCAATCGCATCAATAGCATTATTGGTGATATTGAGAAAAATCTGTTGCAGTTGGCTGCGATCGCTGAATATTTCCTGTATGTTCTTGTCCAGTTCAAAACATATCTTAATTTGACTATAGGTGGCTTCTTGTGCAAGAAAAGCCACAACCTCTTGTAAAACCGCGTTAATGTCAGTTTTTTCTATCTTGACATCGGTATGTCGGGCAAACCCTAGCAGGCGATGGGTGATCGTTTTGCATCGACCCACACTCTGTTGTATTCCGTCAAGCGCCCCCCACATTAACTCTTTGTGTTGGAAATCTCCTGTCATTTCGAAATAATCCTGAACAAGACCGGCTTTTTGATTTATTATCGAAAGAGGATTGTTTATTTCATGAGCCACACCCGCTGATAATCGACCGATGGAGGCAAGTTTGTTGGCGTTCTCGGCCTCTACAAGAAATTGCTGACGTTTTTTGTCTGCTTCACGAATGTGATTGGTGATTCCATCGCTCAGTTTTAAAATCACTAATACCGCTACAATCGCGCAGCAAAGAAAAATAGTAACCAAACGCATTTGGAATGAATGCCATGCATCCCCATGTAAATAGAGACTTTTTACCATGTCTATCCGCCATGGTGTATCCTTCAGCAGAACGGATGCATGGAGGATTTCCTGACCGTTGAAATTCTTGAGGACAATTAAATCTGAATCTTCTGGCAAGATCTTATTGTGTTGTGAAAGAAAGCGATAGATGTCGGAATCTATATTCTTTTTAACTCTATAAAGTTCATTTTCTTTACCAATTTCACCATATTGTTGTGGACGTGTCTGCGCAATATTCTTTGCATCAACCAGAAAAATATCGTTCACAAAGGTTGTACTGATAGTATCAACAAAGCGTTGTAAGGTTTTGCCATCAATTGTGACACGTAAAACCCAGGATCCTTCCTGTTGGGGATGTTTTCTACTTATGGCTATGACAAAATGGGGTACCTGCCGGAAACCGGAGAAAACATTGCTGATATATACTCCACGAAGCAGAACTTCCTGATACCAGGTTTCATTACTATAATTTTGAGTTTTTAGATGATATGGGCCAACATATGATTTTTGCATGCCTTCGGAATCAATGATCTCGATATCCGCAAAATCCGGATGTTCTTTCTGCAGCCTGACGAAAAGGGCCTCAAGGTTCTTTGGATCAATCAAATCCTGATAGCGATCATCCCGGGCAACAAACCTGATAATTGACTGTAATTTTGAAATAAATCGGTCTACAGTGCTTTGAGCCTGTTCCATATTCAACATCAGATGGGTCAACTCTTCTTTTTGCAGCAGTTGCTTGTACTGATAATGGGAGAGGATAGAAATAATTGTCAACGGAACCAAAACCAGTACCGTCAGGAGAATAGAAAGACCTCTTGAAAAATATATATAACCTTTAGCAAAATCAGCTTCATGCTCAATATTTTCCGAGGGAGAAGGAAGAATCTTTGATAACCAACTGGATTTATGCTTCATAATAATATCTCCCTGGTGGTGACTCCCGGCAAGATGGTGCCTGATGTAAGAGAATTGTCCATAACCAACTTCAGCACCTCAGCATGGGGACCGATGACGTAATCAAATACCTCAATTTTTTTCCAGATCAGAAATTGGTAATGTTCCTCTTTAATCCCTCCACAGACAAGGGCACTGATTTTTTCTTTGAGGACCAGGTCACAAATTAATTCTGCGGACACGTTAGACAGGATCAGCGAGTGTGGTTCTTCCAGTAGTTGCTGATCATAACAGGTTGCAATGATTACCTCTGAACTCATATCAAACCGAGGAGATATAAAGTCGCCTCTTGTTGTCATCATGATTTTCATATCCTCCCCCTTATGTCAGTCTGTATTTTTTGATTTTACGCCAAAGGGTAGTTCTGCCCCAGCCAAGGAGATCAGCAGCCTTTGAGCGATTGCCCCCCGCTTGGCGTAGCGCACTCATAATATTTTCCTTTTCCACCTTTGTCCAACCTTCAATTCCTGCTTCTGCTGGTTGTTCCTGGGGAGCGGGCGATGACAGCGATGAGGAAACAATATTGGCAGGAGTGACCAGGGGAAGCTTTGTCGGTTTTGTCAGGTAATGTGGCAGATCTTTTGTCTCTATCATTCCTTCCTGGCAGATAGTGACCGCGTACTCAACAATGTTTCGCAATTCGCGCACATTTCCAGGGTAGTGGTAACAGCTTAGCTTGTCGATAGATTTTCTTGTGAAACCCGAAATGTCTCTTGAGAGTTTGGTCCTAAATTGTCGCAAAAAGTGATCAAGCAGCAGGCGGATGTCGCCTTCGCGTTCACGAAGTGGCGGTATCTGCAGGTGTAAGACATTGAGCCGATAATAGAGGTCTTCCCTGAAGCGTCCCTGTTCAACCTCCTGCCTGAGAGAGCGATGGGTTGCCGCAATAATACGTACGTCTACCTCTATTTTTTTGCTTCCACCTACAGGGTAAAAAGCCTGATCGTCAAGAACGGAAAGCAGTTTGACCTGTAGTGGAAGAGACAGATCTCCTATCTCTGTGAGGAATATCGTTCCTTTGTCGGCTAGTCGAAACATCCCGATGTTATCATTTACCGCACCCGTAAAAGCACCTTTGACATGGCCAAAAAGTTCAGATTCAAGCAAGGCTGCAGGCAGAGCGCCGCAGTTGACCTTGATAAAAGGTTTACGTCCACGTTGCGATAATTTGTGGAGCTGCTCCGCTATCTTGTCTTTCCCAGTTCCCGTTTCACCAGTGATTAAGACAGAAGCATCGGTGCGGGCAAGTACAGACATCAATTCAAAAACTTCTTCCATCTGTCGACTATGACCTAGGATGCCAAATTCTTCGTTATCTCCATGGGAATCAGCTTTTTTTGCCTGTAAAACCGAAATATCTTCCAGGACAATCAGTATCCCTGTTGGTTTGTGTTGCGGGTCATGCAGGCGAGAAACGGTAAAATGGATTGGTATTTTTTTACGTCCTCTGCTTATTACGTTGCCTTCCAGGGAAATATATTCACCGTCTTTCAGTACTTTTCTGCACACCTGATCGTTATTGCCAAGACTACTTCGCAAGATGAAGTCACCGTATATCCCTCTCACTTCATCGTCGCGATAACCTATCATACCTTCAAAGGAACGGTTTATTGCAACGATGCATAGTTTTGTATCCAGGATAACAATGCCATGGGGAATTGCATTCAACAACTCAGGGAAATCAGTTTTCATTGGCGGTATATTGTTGATATTGTGTTATATGTTGATACTTGCAGTGGCTCTCGACCAATATGCTACTGGTTTTATTGTGTCCTGTACATTGTTTTCATAAAGTGGTGATCTACAACAGTTCCCAAACTTTACAGTGGCATAATGTCGAAAAAATGGCTGTTAATTAGAAAATGCGTGCCTATCCTGGCAACATAAGCCCAAGGCTATTACCGGCATCCATTTCATATGCCCAAAACAGCCTGGATGCCTGTAAAACTGGATTGCATTTACATTAGTTTGGGACAAAGATAGCCATGCCCATCAACGGCCAGATCACAGTGACCGCCAGCCAGGTGACCAACATCAAGAGAATACTTGCCGGGATGCCATATAAAAAGAATTCACCGGTGGTAAACATTTTAGAGTTGTAGGCAATTGCGTTTGGTGCGGCACCAACCAGTAACAAGAAGGGCATACCGGAAACAACCAGAGCAGAGAACAGGATCACCTCGCCGGCTACCCCGAGATAGGGAGCGACAACCAGAGCAACGGGCAGGGAGATGGCAATGGCGGCTACGTTCATGATAAAGTTGGTCATCATCATGACAAAAAAGGCCATGCCGAGGATAAAGATGATCGGTGGAGAGTTCTCAAACAGTATCAGCCAGTTAACAGCAAGCCATTTTGCTGCTCCCGTTTCCCAAAGGCAGAAGCCTATAGACATGGCTCCGGCAAAGAGTAGAATTATATTCCAGGGGATATCTTCCAGGTCATCCACGTCAAGAATATTAAAGAGAAAAAACGCAATGGTAGAACAAAGTAAAATCCCTGTTTTATGCAGTCCGCTCAAGGCCGGGATAAAATTTTTCAGGGCAATGATGAGGATTGTGGCGACAACGATAACTACGGTTAAGATCTCGTTTCTTTTCCATTTTCCCAGTTCTGCATACATTATCTTGGATCGTTCCTTTAACCCGGGAATAGCAGTACGTTCCGGTTTACAAACGAGCATGAAAAATCCCCAGAGCAGAAAGGTCATGAGCCAGCCGATGGGAAACATATAAGCGGTAAGCTCGAAAAAACTAATATCCACATTCATGATGTCTTTATAAAAACCCAAGGCTACTGCTCCGCGGGCCGCACCAAGTAGGGTAATGATGCTACCAGCTCCAGCCACGTACGCCATGCCTATGAAGAGGCCCTTGCCGAACTTAGAAGGTTCTTCTTCATCGGAGTAAAGAGCGTGGATGGCCATAAGTAATGGAAACATGGTAGCAGCCACGGCTGTGTGGGCCATGACGTGAGTCAGAGCCGCGGTCATGACAAAACAGCCCAGCATTATCATGCTGGTTTTTTCACCGACGATTGAAAGCATTTTGTAGGCGATTCGCTTGGTGAGGCCGGTTTTTGTAAACACCATGCCGATCACTATGGAACCGAAGATAAACAGCACAGATGGATCCATGAAATCTTTGAAGGCCACCTTTGGATCACGGATCATAAAAAGTGCCTGTAAAACACCAATGGTTAAGCTTGTTACACCAATTGGAACAACCTCGAAGACCCACCAGGTAGCGGCTAATAAGAACACAGCCAAGGCTCCTTTTGCCTGCTGACTAAGAACAAAATGTTCCCCCATGGGGTCAATTGCGTCGGGCAACGGAGGGCAGTAATAAACAAAGACAAAAAGCCCCATGCCAAGCAGCATGAACGTGAGTCGCTTCCAGTCGAATGGTTTCTTCTTTTCAACCAGGCTGATTGTTGTAGAACCTGTAGCGCTCATCCTCTTCTCCTCTTTTTGTATTCTTATGGTAATGGGCAGTAGGTGTTGCACATAGCCATGAAGATCTCCTCAAGGCGCAGTACACCGATGGTGGTGCCGTTATCTGTTACCGGAACATCAAAATCGTTTCGGTTGGACATCACGACGAGTGCTTTTAGAATATGGGTATCTGCCGGAAGGGAAAAATCAATGGAATGTATGAGTGATTTGATGGGCTTATCTCGATTTTTCCCGCATTCTGCAAATGTTGACGTTTCATATAGAGTCGCCAGATCCAGGTAATTCCCTTCCTTGCCTTCAAACTTTTCTACCTTCGTGCCCTTCAGCAGACCTGGTGCCAGCCCATGCATGATATCCATCAAGAACAATTTACCGACCAGCTGACTCAGATCATTAACCACAAACAGCATGGCATAGTGAGGACGTTCCTGCTGCCCTGCCCGAAATGAAATAAACGACTGTATCGCCTCTTGCAAAGTCTGGTTTTCGTTCAAATGCGGGTAGCGATCAATGGGGATAACCAGATCTCGTATAGTCGATTTTTTTGTATCCACAACACTTCTCCTTTTTTCTAGTAGTCTGTCTGAAATCCTCACGTAATTCGTGCCTCTCCAATCCCTGGACACAGCTATCCTGTTCAGGTTTGTTACAACGTCCCGTTTGAGTGTTTTCAGTTAGTTAGAGTGGATTAGTTTTGCCAGGAGAGGCAAATAATTACCAACTTTTGCTCTTGAGGATGTTTTTTACTTCCTCTGCAGACTTCTTTTCCAGAGCGAGCATCCGTTGCTGTTTGGCCAACCGTATTTTTTCCATAAGAACTTTTAAGTCAACCGGTTTTTCAAGGTAATCTATGGCACCGTGTTTCATCGCCTCAATGCCACTTTGTATAGTACCTTGTCCGGTAAGCATAATGACTTCGATATCAGGCCTTTTTTCTTTGATTTTCTTGAGGGTTTCGATGCCGTTGATTCCCGGCATGGCAAAATCGATAACTGCAACATCAAAGTTCTGGTCATCAGTCATGACCAGTGCTTTTTCACCACTTGTCGCGGCTATGACTTTGAGACCTCGGGTTTCAAGGCGCTGGGACAAGATTTCGATAAATTCTATCTCGTCATCTACCAGCAGGACCTTTGTCGCTAATTGGCTATCCATTGAATTTCCTCTCGAGGGTTAGGAATGAAGTTTTGCTTGCGCTAATTTTGCCATTGCCACTTTCTTGTATGCCTCGTCGATTTTTTCTGTTAATTGAGCTATATCAACAGGCTTCTGTAAGTATGCATAGGCACCCAGTTTCATACATGTCTTTTCATCTTCCTTTGATCCGTGTCCGGTAAGGATGATAATTTCTATATCTGGTTTCGCTACTTTTGCTTGAAAAAGCACTTCAATACCGCCCATTCCTGGCATTTTCAAGTCAAGAACAATGACATCAGGGGTTTCCTGGCTCAATAAGCCGAGAGCTTGCTCACCATCAAAAACAGGATGGGAACCGTAATTTCGCGTATTGAGCCGATCGGAAAGCGTTTCTACAAACTCCTGTTCATCATCTACCAGTAAAACCTTTGGCGGTAGAGAGAATTCCTGTGCTCTGTACACTGACACGTAGTAATCTTTACCAGTCGCAACTTCAACACTTTGTACACCGCTAACACTTTGAGCAATAGTTTTGATGGCATTTGCTAGTTTTGAAAAATTGAGAACACTCTTGTTAACTAACAGTGTAATGTACCCTTTGTCACTTACAACTGAGGGGCTGTAGCCCTTTTCAATCAAGGCCGACTCAACCTGCGCTGCTAAAAGCGTGTCCTTAACTGCCTGCAGGGATGTTGTTGTTTCAAGAACAGCCGGCTTCTGGTAGTTTTCCATAATAAGCTGTACCACACCGTCAGGGTTATTGGATCCAACAGGAATAACAATGTCGTAAAGGGATGGATCACTTACCGTTTTTGCCAAGAGAAAATCTGTCCAATCAATTGCCTTAACGTCACTTTCATGAATCAGATTTTTAGCCTTTTTTTCTGCCAAGCCCTCGGCAATTGCCCGTTTAATGCGACCTTTTTTTTCATCAAAAACTCCAACCTTCAAGATATGACTGGCAGAAGAAGGGATTAAGTGGGTAATAAAACCGGAAAAAATAATTTTGGGACGGCTGATCTGTTCAGCTATGACAAGCTTGAGGAGGGCCGTGGAATGTTCTCTTTCAAGTGTGAACTTGTTAAAGACAGATGTTGGATTATAAAGAGCTTGTGCGACCTTATCTCGCTCCCGTTTAAACCGCAAACACGCTTCATCTATTATGTCATTATCTTGAACAATGGTATAGCCTGATGCTGCGGCAAGTTTTTCCCGGATTTCCTTTTCCATAGTGAAGGTGCTATTAAACAATGCGATTGAGGACATGGGGGTCTCCTTTTTGTCATTTTTCTCTCAAATAATTGAACGCTATTCTTGTTTGTTACATAGCAGGTACTGTGCCACACTTGGCGGTAATTGTGCTTATGTTGTAATATTTGATAGATACAGCACTGCTGGATTAACAACAGGGCACAATGTCGTCTCACTGGTAGCGAAACACAATGAAACAACTGTCTCATTGTGTTTCAATATGTTTTGCCATGAAACACAGTAAGCAGCAAGGGCAGGGATTGACTTCCCGGTAAGAGAATCCGCCCGCCACAATTGCCAGCTGATAAAGATTTGCCTTCCAGAGAAGGATATGATCACCATGGAAATGACTGAACACAACATCCGTTGCTTTAGTCAAGGCCTTGATGATCCGTTGTCGCACTCGTTCACCTTCCGCTATCTGGATTGGATGAGGAAGTAAGCCGTGACGTGTATAAGATTTTTCTTTTCTCCACAAAACCATACACTAACTCTAGCAAAGACAATGCCAGTCGGACTTTCTATACAAACATTTTCATTTCAACAAGTTACAGCTTTAGAAGAGGTGTGTTGATCTGCTGTACGACCGCAATCTGCAAAAATTTACAGATCAAAAGACCAAACCCGAATAAATCGGAACGTTTTGAAATGCTTGGATAAGTACCTTCAGCAAATTATTTTCTGCCACAAAAACGCAGAAAATAATTTATAAGGTACTAAAATGGGTAAAACGACATTGCATCCAACAAAAAACTGCAAACTGAACAATGTCTGGCTTTTTAAACTGTAATTATTTACAGTATTGTCCTTCAATGCAATTTCACCCATTAACATAATAGAACCAGCAACTATCCATAGCAAACTATGCAGATTTCTTCAAAATTCGACAATTCAGAAATAAAAAAACACCTCTTCCCCAAAAGAGACGGGTTTTTCACAGCAGATAATGGTTCCAACGAAATCAGTTTCAGAGTAGATGAGAAATGTACCGTTCGTTGCAGATTTTATCCCTCGCTGAGCGATGCTCCAACCATACTTTTCTTTCCATCCACCAGCGAGCCTCTTCAAGATCTAGATGAGATGGCGCTTTCGTACAACAAGAATAATATCAATGTCTTGATAGTCTCATACAGAAATGACACTGAAGATCTGCAGGCTCAGTCATTAACGACCTTTTTTGATGATGGGGAAAAAATCTTTCACCAATCGTTACAGTGGCTAAGTGACAATGGCTATACCGGCCCCATATTTCCCATGGGCCAGGCCCTGGGGACATCCCTGGTGATAGATCTTGTCTCCAAAAATGATGAAGCTGTTAAGGGAATGGTACTTGAGAGTAGTATTTATGAAATAGTTCCTTTCCTAAAAGCCAGTGACATTACAATTGATGAAGATGGCTTGAGTGAGGATTGTCTTTTAGATAATGTAGCTAAAATTGAAAAAATCAAACTTCCCACACTGATCTTCCACGGTGCCCGTGACCCCATTACCTCGATCGCTGAAGCCGAAAAATTACAGGCATCAAGCGGAGCCAGGACGAAGCAATTTTTCATAATTCCCGGGGCTGGGCAGTTCGGGCTCAGCGTGACCGGTGGCCAACTCTATTTTGAGACAATACGAAAATTTTTCGATACGGTATGCGGGGTCAACACCTGGCGTCAAAAACGAAAAAAATACAGGAACAATTAGTGCCTTACTCCAGAAAAACTGCAATAAAAAACAGGTAAGCGCAGACTCCGAGTAATCTGGAGACTGTATTGAAATTAAGAACTTAGAGTAACCGGCAGATAGTGAACGTAGTGAGACCTTCGAGGCACTTATCCAGCGATTATAAAAAGTTTACGACTAGTCGGGTTAAAAAGTTGGCGAATCGGATATGAAACGAGAGAACTACTTATCCTGGGATGAATATTTCATGGGGGTGGCATTACTTTCTGCCCAGAGAAGTAAAGACCCAAACACACAGGTGGGTGCCTGTGTGGCAAACGAGCAGAATAAAATTGTCGGTGTCGGATACAACGGTTTCCCCCAGGGATGCTCCGACGATGAGCTTCCCTGGGATCGACAGGGGAAATTTTTAGATACAAAATATCCCTATGTTTGTCACGCAGAGCTAAATGCAGTATTGAACTCTATCTCACGAGATCTTAAAAATTGTAGAATTTACGTCGGCCTCTTCCCGTGTAATGAGTGCACAAAAGTCATTATTCAGGCGGGTATAAAAGAAATAATTTATCTCTCTGACAAATACAAAGACAGCGATCAGGTAAAAGCATCTAAAATTATGCTCAACAAATCTCCATTCATAACCTACCGCCAACTGGAAACTACACTTGAAGGGTTGAGTGTCAGTTTCCTTCCACCGGAAATATCGTAACCATATTAAAGGAGAACCTTATTTCACGCGTTTTAGAGGAGAAATTTTACCTTTTTTACCACCAGAACTACCCTTTGAACTGAGATTTTCATTTGCAGAATTAAAATCTACCGCTTTAATGAACCTTTCTTCCCCGCCCATGGTGAAAATTTCCTGCCCAGTCAATTGCTCAGTCCGCAGGGTCCATGTCACTTCCTGTAGAGGAATAGATAAAATTTTCATCTTAACATGCCACCACTCGTCTTTACGACTTGAGTCTCTTTCTATGTTGCCCACATGTGCATAAGCAAGCATCTGTGGCTCTTTCGCGACAATGAGTACAATATCCCCCTCGTCTGTTGTATCTTTAAAACGAAGGATTCCTTTAAGCTCATCAACGATTTTTTCCATTCTCTTATCTTCCTCTTTCTACCTATTAGCACGGCTTGTCATGGATTCAACAATCACCAGATCTTCGGTGAAATAACTTCGAGTGCAACTTCTATCATACATCTTTAGACCTTCCAATAGAGGATTGATAATATCACTTATGATAATCTGACTTTTATATGCAATAGTTCTGTCTTCCAGTGCAAGCATGGTGGAAGAAAAAGAGAGAACCTTTTTTGCGATGTCTATGAGCTCTACATTATTAAAATACGTTAAAGAATTGTTTTTTCTAATAAATCCTGGATCTATGTCTTTAACGTCACCAATTTGTGCCACTGTTTTCCCTGTTTTATAATTATCTACAATACGTTGTAGCAGATTTGAGGAATTTGCAAGGAACAGATAATTACCCAGAAACCCATAGAGAGGTTTGAGACCATCCTGGGGTGAGCCAGCCCAGTAATGATAAGAAACAGGACCATAGACCTGCTCTTTTATCGGTATCCCGGTAGAGTTAACTATTTTCTCAATACCAGTTTTTACTTTGACTACATCCGCTATTTGAACAAACATCGCAGTTAAAGGCACAGGGAAAAAACTTTGAGGATCTCCAGTTTCAACCACCACACTAACCTCCTCCCCCAGAGCAGCAAAAATTTCAGCCATATTTTGACCTGACTGCTGTTCAATTTTACTTTCAAAATCATCTAATCCAGGAGAGACACTCTGATCTCTCAAAAGATAAGGAAGAAAATGCCTGAAATCCAGAGTGTTTGACCAGTAGTATGCGGTGGGACTGCTGCTGGTAAAGGAAAGCATAGAACTTTCAACTGGAGCTATTTCCAAATGATGGCGAACAATTTTATTGACTGTATCTTTATTATAATGAGCAATAATTTTATCGATTAATAGTGCATCGTTAGCCCATGCAGCATAACCAACAGCTGTAAAGCCTGTGGTTGTTTGCAGTTCCTTTAATAAAAGTTCCTTCCAGGGATGCTGTTTTTCTGTAATAAAATTTACTAAAAAAGTACGGATAGCCTCCATCTCTATATAGAGCAAATGATCCGCACTCCCTGTTGCGTTGGTAATAGCCTGAAATGGAGGCGAAGTTTTAAGCCCTGCCCTTTCACCATCAAAAACATCAATACTTTTTCTCAGCAATCGTTCATTGAGGCTTGAAACAAGGAGCCCGTCAATAGCGACAACGGACAATTGTTCAGTGGAGACAGCTATTCTATTTATATGGTGTTTTCCATACTGGGAAACCGAAAGACTGTATTCGTCTGAAAATCTATCGTAGTTTTTGGCTGCAAAAGTGAGAAACCTGGCATTATGTTTTGGCTCTGTAACGATAATTGTATTTTGCCGTAAAAAGGATTCCAGGTCATTATAGCTTTGATATTCCTGTCGGTCTGAGGTGACCAACCCGAGAGCAAAGTTTTTACTAAACAGTTCATTAAATATTTCATCGTCTAAAAGTTCTTTATAGAAAGATTGAACTTTTTCAAAAGAAACTACAAGATCCTCCTGGGCATCGATTTCCTTGGCTGTTTCTCTGAAATCGATAGTCTTAATTTTCTGCCCCAGAGGTGAAGCTGCAAAACCACGCAGACTCTGTACACCTGTATTCTGTTCATAATATATAAGTGTAGACTCCGGGAAAAAACGTGTCTTATCGCTGGAACTATCGGTATCAATTCCCATAACAAGGAGGTAGGTCACCACCAGAACCATAGATGCTACAGCAACAAAGGTATTTGCATTCATAATCTGTTTATAAAGGGGGAGGAAATGTTGTTAAACTGAAAGCCTGCAGAGCTGGATGTGGGTTCGAAGAATAGAGACTCATCTACCTGCTTACCATTGTTAAAGATTCATATAAATCCACCATACTCGAAATCCCCTACCCTGCCAATTAACGATCTTGGATTGCCATTAAGAATTTTTACCCAACACGAGACATATGTATTATGCAAGGTATTAAACTTATCATGAAATCGAAAATGCTTCCGGCAAATCAATATCCTGAAGATTCTGAATAATTCTATTTTGTCAGAGTCTGCATTACGTATGAGTCAACCGAAAGCTCACCTCTTTCAAACTTGGTTCTGATTGCTAGACATAAAAGATTAATCCCAGCAAGACGCTATCTAGTGGAAGGTAGCTTGCGGGTTCAAAGTAGGTGTATTTTTCCTGCATAATTTTCAGCAGCTTATCTTTTTCCTGTGTTCCGCTTGGAAAGAAACTGTGGAAATCTAATGGAGTTGAACCAACCATGATGTGGTGAAAGAGTGACGCTAAGTAGGCGCTACAAATTTGCCTAAGTAGTTTGACGTCTTTGGGGTCCCAATTGGGCTGTTTGTTGTTATCAACAATGATGAATTTGTTAAATTCAATAATTGATTTTACCTCATCGACATACATGTACAGTACAAGGCGTCTATTTGGGAGTTATCGGTACTGCTGTCAAAACCGCACGATTCCAAAGCCAATTCGAATAGATACATATATTCGGGGCTTGATTCTGGGAATACACTGCTTCGCTTGTTTCTCGTACTCTGTCCAGTCCGTTCGAAGCTGATTCCAGCCACTGTGTGCTGGTCACCGTCGTCTGAACACAGTTCCCCTTGGCCGAAGGACTTTTCTCCACAAATTCCACAGGTGGTTGGCCGCAGTATCGCCGGTTGAACTCCTTTGTTCATTCGCTTCATCGATACTATTCCTTCATCCGACTTCCCTGGCGCGTATATATCGGGCTTTCGGCCATTGATCTTCCCCGACCGGGCCGACTGTATTCCTCAGTCGGTCACCCCTGGAATCTCCCGGTTTCCGTGCAAAGAGCTTGCGTACATGCCCCAGTTCTATGACTCCGCGGATCCGGTGCGCCACTCGCGATAGCGCTACACACCGTTTTGCCTTCCCCGCCAAGTCACAGATAAGCGCAGACTTCGAGGTAGGTAATCCGAATAAGGTGATTTCGGAGCTCAATAACCAGGCCTGCACGTACCCCTGTCAACGCTTCTCCGCTCCCTTACGGGTAGCCGACGCATGACTTGGAGGCCATAGCTGGTCGCTAGCCTTTACTAGTAGGGACTTTCACCCTTAACTCTTTGCCGGCTTTTACCGGCGCTTTCGACTTGTCCCCTTTTTCATAACTCACCTGCCTCTTGCAGTACCTTGAGAAACTCTTCACGATCAGCGTCTGTGAAGAAGATCTCTTCACTCCTTCGACCTCGGTTCATGATATGGTGCAAAGCGCCGGGGTATCCTATTCGTAATGGTCTAGACATGGTTAATGCTGTAGCACAACGGTTTAAAAAAGTCAAAAACGGACTTGACCCCTTGCGTTGGATAACAACACCTGTGAAAGGACAATCAAGATGGCTATCTCACAGGAATCACACGCTCTTCTAAAAACTGAGCATGGAGCATATATCGGAGACATGTTTATGAGCCTCATCCATACCTGTGCTTTTTCAGGAATCAATCCCTATTTGCACCTGACAGCTCTTCAGAAAAACTCCTCCACTCTCTTTAATAACCCACTGAGGTGATATGATCTTCGTAAGGTTACAGAACTGACTATGGATTTGTCCACCTCAACAGGGGAAAATCCTCCAATCCCGTTGAGTCTAGGTATATTTCTGGTGAATTACTCCTGTTGCTGACGTAGGTCTCTTTGCTGGTTAGCCTTGTCACTTTCTTCTGCCTATAAGATTGATCGTGATATCCGCAGCCGGACTCTACTGGCCCGTCAGGCTCTTGAGTCCAGTTATCACATCACCTAGATCGGGTACGTTGTTGAGATTGCTGTCCCATGTCACCGGCACACGGGAAGGACCGTAAAATTCAAAATTATTGAGTTTGCGCAAATAGTAGGTGAAGGTGAACATATTCCCTGCAGGATCTCCCCTCCTTCCGCTCATGACAACATCGAGGCCGGTCCTCATGAAACTAGCGTCACGCGGAATATCTTCGAAATACCAGGTCAGAATCAGGTGCTGATCTGAACTTCCCTGGGAATATTTTGAATATTCTCCGAATGAATAATCGGTGCCCGCGTAGTGGAAAACTAATGAGCTGGTGAAAAGATCTTCCAGGAATATTCCGGTGCCTTTGAATTTCGTAGTGCTGTTCGTATCAAAGACGGCGCCGTTGTCATATATCTCTGTGTATCGGACAATCTCGTAGGATCCGACCGGTCCTGCCCATATGCCGGGTGGCGAGGGAAGCACCGATAGATTTAGGCCGTTAATAATATCGGGCAAATCTATCTTTCCGGACATATTTACATCCCAGTTCATTGGTTGATCGTCGGGTCCGATTGCATCAAGACTGACGATCTTGGTTACATGATACGTGAAATCCACCATACTTCCAGGTTCACCCCTGGAGCCACTGATTGTTACAGTGTTGCCGTATTCAGTATAGACTGATTGTATGCCAAAACCGTCAATCAAGGAGTCAAACGTCAAGATGCCGTCAGATGGATTTACCGTGTAGTTGGCCAGTTCGTGAAATCCTCCTTTCTGTCCGGCCTTATCATATACCATTAAAGCTTCCACGGTGTGATCAAGAAAAACCATTATGCCGTTAAAATCGTCTGTATTATCAGACTCAAACATTGTTCCGTCTTCGTGCTCCTCGATAAATCGGGTGATTTCATATACCCCGTTCATCTGGATTTCAATCGGAAACTGTATTGAATGAGAAGGGTATAGAGAGGTGAAAACGTTGTCGAACATAGTTTGCTCGAATGTCTCGGCGAATCTATCCCGCGTTACGACAAAAGATACTCGGTAAGTACCGGGATCATTGTATGTTGATCCACTATTCCCGGAATCGTAAGCGTTAAGAAGAAATACTTCAGGGTCCGTTCCTCCAACTTCCAGGCCGGAGGAATCAACAGTCTGCCCAATGCTCGTACAGCCCGAGTCACAAGGCACTGCAATTGGTATACCATCGGCCATGACATTAAACTCTTCTAGCACATTAGCGATCCAACCGGCCTTTTCCCTGATACGCAGTACAATACCCCTAGAGCAATACGGACCGGGGACGATTCCCTTCGGTTCGCGACAATTAAGTCCAAGTGCCGCTTCCAATGGGTGATGGGGCATATACCCTCCGATCAGAATACCTTTCAGTATTGGTTCCTCTCCGAACACATGCGGCAGCACCGACCCACCCTGAATCATTGCCCCGCCGCTGTCACCATACCCGATCATTGCCTCGAGAAAATCCGGATATTTGTACTGATCGAAAAGAATACGCGGTAAATCATGATCAGTGTTAGAAAGCCGTGTCGCGTTGTGATGGTCAAAATCGAACATATAATTGGAGGGATGAAGGTTATAAGAGGGTATATCCGGGCCGGAAGAGTAAAATTTCATTTTGTTTTTGCCTGCCAGTCGCTGCATGAAACCGGCGGCATTTATATCCTGACCGGTCATCCCGTTTCCTCTGACCCCTACTCCTACTATGCCTCCGATCAAGCCGTCACGATCGACCAGTGGTTCATGGTCAACGATTGGCGGAATAATAGTGTCAGGAACTCCATCACCTTCAAGCCTGACCAGGGCAATATCGTCTGCGTCGCTCCAATTATCTGAACCCGGAACACTGTCCGGCCAGTTTTTATGAATTACCGCCCCGATAACATTGAACCTCAGCGGCAAACCTGCATCACCAATAAGCTCAAAATAGCCGAATGAATAGTTCTCAACCGGATCCAGTGATGGACCCTGAAGGCAATGAGCGGCAGTTACAATCCATTGTCTGTGGATTAACGTCCCCGAACAGATTCCCGTATGATCAAAATCGTGTGAGTGTGACATTGCCAGCAGGCCGACATAAGGAAATTCCTCGGCAAAGGCAATGTATTCTTTGTCCGCTTCCTGCTGTATCCCCCATGCCTCCTCGGGGTTATTATGATCCCACCTGGTTATGATGGCCTGGGAAATTGACGGCAGACAGATAGCGCTGATAGTGAGACAGGCTAAAACATGCAGTAATGGATTGGTCAGGTATTTCATACTGTCCGTACCTCAAATTATCGTATTTTTATTGACTAAGCCTCGGGTAGGCGACACAATAGTTCAGGAGAGCAGGAGTGAAGCATAATCAGGAGGTTGTCACTCTGCCCTTACGGGCTAACTAAAAAACATAGAACAGAATGTAACCACAACGTAGTATCTTGCAAGAGGCCCTGGCAATATCCTGCCAGGTTTAAGGAGTAATACAAGGACAGCATGCGAAAAGGGGTCATGAATTATAATTATTATTACATTTCAAGACCTGACCCCATCGCTTCCCTCGGGTGAACACATGTCTTTCTGTGCGTGGACGCCGAGTATACGCCCCTGGCCCTAAGATGGATGGAGGACTTCGTCTTGTGTCAAAGTCTACGCTATCTGCAGACTCGTCCCAGCCAGATTCGCCTAACTCGATTTCTGTACGTCATCCCCCTACATTCGCGCCACCCTGCCGTAGCAGGGTGGCCTCCTTCAAGGATCCGTCGCCGAATACCCATTGCAATAACGCTACAGCCTTCGCCTCCATCAGGCTGGGCCTGGGACTTGCCTAACATTATTGATAATGCTATGTTAAACGCACCCTTAAGAACGTGTGCCGTGCCCGGCACACAACAATACGTTAGAGACGGATTCGCCAAACAGCGGCGAACCACTCAACTCCACGTTCGATTTCAAGACAAACTATGAAAGATAATATTATAAAAAAGATTACCCCTGATGAAGCTTTGATTATACTCAAGCATTTGTCTAAAAGTGATATTCTGAAGAAAAAGATTACAGATTTAGCCGAAGGGCTTTTTAAAAACGTTGATATTGAAGAAATATGTGTTGACGTTTTTTATACTTTAGATGGGATTGATGTTCATGAACTATGGGATCGATCAGGAACAACAAGGGATGGGTATTCATCACCTGAAGAGATGTCTGTGGAAATGTTTGATGAAGCTTTGGAACCATTTGTTCAAGAGATGAAAAGACTACTTGAATTAGAAATATGTGAAGAGGCCAAAGAATATTGCATGGGGATTTTGAAGGGAATATACCAATATGAGCACGAGTCGAAATCAGAGTTCAAAGATTGGGCCAGTGATTTGCCAGGAGAAAGCTTTGGAGATGTTTTAAGGGAATGGAGTAATGGTTGTAATGAAAGTGACAAGGCTGGAATGACGACTTTCATTAAAAAAGAATTTCCAGATTGGTCTTCTTGGGCTATCAATCAAATCTGAAAGAACCGGACAAAACGCTTCGCTCTTAGTGAGACACTGAAATAATATGAACGGAAAACTTGACATAATTGAAGATCACTTACTCAATAAAAAACTTATTGGTGTGTGGGAGATGATCCGCGATGATTCTTCTGCAGATGTTGAGGGGTATGCCCTCAGTTTTGAAGGATATTTTCTTGAGATAAAGACAATGCTTGATGTCTCTGCCATAGGCATTG
This sequence comes from Desulfobulbaceae bacterium, assembly GCA_024227155.1. Classification (GTDB taxonomy): domain Bacteria; phylum Desulfobacterota; class Desulfobulbia; order Desulfobulbales; family Desulfocapsaceae; genus Desulforhopalus_A. Next base: position 1,040 of record JAAELB010000103.1, on the reverse strand, counting down.
AATGCTGGCATGTCCAAGAAAAATTTCCCCAGGGTGCAAGGTCTGGTTGTTTTTATCATGGGGTATCTCATAGTAACCCCTATGCTCAATGCCTTGATAAGGAATTCTCGAAATGGCGTTTGATAGTGGGTGAAAGAGGAAATTGGGAGGGGCTCATGATAAGCCTTGGAAGATTAACAGGCCTGTGCTTTATGTCAGTCGAATGTTCAATCTCAATGTTTCTGTTAAATGGTACACAATACTAATGCCGGAGCGAACAAAACGATCGAGAGGGACCGCGCATACTACGCATCTTTTTGGAAGAATGTGGTTTAAGGAACTGGAAAATTTTATTTGAGGCTCCGGGTTTAAACGTCCGGCCCCTCAGCTCAACGTGCGTCAACCACGGAATAAACGTATGGCAAATAATTGAAACATTCCATATTGGTTAGAAAAGGAAGTCAGGGAAAGAGACCAGGTGTGTGTCTACTGTGGCGTTGAATTTACACCTGCAAAAGTTTCAAAGAAGTCTGCACCCAAAAAAATCATGAAATTAAGAGATCAGCTAGTTAATATAGCACTAAAATGGCAAAATAAATACGGGGTTGCCCCGGCTATAACCTCATCCATTTCTGAATATGATGCCGCTATGGCAGTTGGGAGGAAAGGTTCTTAAACTGAAAGCCTGCAGAGCTGGATAGCCTCTGCAACATGGGGCTGCCTGATTGCTTCAGAATGATCCAGATCAGCTATGGTTCTTGCCATTTTAAGAGTCCTGTGGTAGGCCCTTGCGGACAAGCCTAATCTCTCTGTGCTCAGTTCCAGCATACGTGAACAATGTTTGTCCACGATACAGATTTGTCCTACAAGTTTACTGCTCATTTGACTATTGCAGTAAACGCCTGCTATGTTTTCAAAGCGTTTTTTCTGCAAACCCCTCGCCGCATTCACCCGTTTTTTAAGCTTCGATGAACTTTCTCCGGTTTTTTTAGAATTTAACTCCTTAAATTCCAGGGCGGTAGTTTCAATTTTCAAATCAATTCGATCGAGTAAGGGGCCAG
>JAAELB010000102.1 GCA_024227155.1 Desulfobulbaceae bacterium | reverse complement strand
TATCTCAATACAATTTGAAAAAGGACAAGTTAAGAAGAAGTATATAGCTCTTCTAGATGGAATAGTGAAAGAGAAGTCTGGAAAAATTGTATTATCTTTTCGATTGGATATCACCAATCGGCCCTATCAAATTTACGATCCTCTGCAGGGCAAGGAAGGTATTTCATACTGGAAAATAATAGAAATAATAGATGGAATATCACGAATTGAATTCAAACCAATAACTGGACGTACACACCAGTTGAGACTGCATGCAGCACATGATCTTGGATTAGGTTGCCCCATTGTGGGTGACGCACTGTATGGAAACGGCAAGGAGGGAGAAAAAATGATGCTCCATGCTTCTGGTCTTAGTTTTCAACACCCGGTTAGTAAACAAACACTCGTTTTTGCTTCGCCTCCTCCTTTCTAAAAAAAAGAGTACGCCCAAACCTTAGATAAGATCTCTTTTTTTGGCCCTCGTAAGAACCACTGTTGCATACAACACATTAAATATGAGAAATGGTAGAAAGACAAACAATCGTTTATCACCTGGAATATTGACAAGCCATAAGGCTCCTAATCCCTGGAGAAAACAAAAACAGTACTGCATGAGTGAAACCTCAAGATGACTTAGTCCTAATCGGTTGCACAATTGGTATAGATGGGTTCTATGGGGG
>JAAELB010000101.1 GCA_024227155.1 Desulfobulbaceae bacterium | reverse complement strand
TTTCGTCCGATCAGGCCTGACGGTATAGCTTAACTATAACTGTCTGGCCCGCTTGAACGAATCTGAGGCCCCGGTAAACGATTACGTTAATACCGTTTATGGTTAATCAATGCATCCTGGTGAACGGTTGCATGAAATGTTAACTGGGAAAATAAGCAGTTCTGAGGAATGTTTTTTGAACTACAATAAATGAACGTAATACTTTAATACAAAAGGGAGGGATATTTTGAACAGAAAAATTTTATCTGTCATCATCACAGGAGTTTTGTTTTTTATTTTAAGTGGGGCACAAGCTGCAACAACCCTGATGCAGATAGGACGTAGTCCTTTCTACCAACCGCCGCTGACAACAGCAGATTCTCTTATAGCGATGGTGCAATCTCAAAAAAATGCGGTAAAGAAAGGGTTTGAAAAAGCCGGAAGGCCTGAATTGTTTGCCCCTTTTACCTCGCAGGTAGGCAGTGTTCAAATTGATACCGTTGAGTTTCAGAAAGGTGACAATTTTGAATGGATGTTCTTTAAGAAAAAAGGTAAAGGCGCTGTTCGAGTTGCAAAAGACGTTACCTGGGGCAACGACAAACCTTTTACCGGTTTTCAGTTTGATATCGAGAGTGAAGGGAAAGTGTACACCTTTGCCGTACCGCTGGGCTGTGGAAATATTGCCCTGATGGGAGCAAAGGAAATGGCTCCTGTTGACCCGGTTCCTGCGTCCGTTGTTGTTGCGCCAAATAAGGCGCCCGAATGCGGCATGACCGTAGTCCCTACTGAGGCATTCTGCGGAGAGATGGTCTCAGTTGATGCAAGCAGCTCTTCCGATCCGGATGGTGAAATTACCAAGATGACTATTGCTGTGATTGATGCACAGGGTCAGGTTGTTAGTGAGAAGGTGATAGAGGGTAGTGGGCTGGCAGGTGAGGTGGCAATGCCTTGCGGCGCCAATACAATAAGGACCACAGTAACCGACAATGATGGTGAAAGCGCAACATCTGCTGCCTGTAGTGTTAATGTAAACGGAATGGAGAGAATTGGTTTTCTGGCAGATGTAGGATACTACAATATGCCTGATCCTGGGAATTATCTCTTTGGAAGGGTTGGTATGGAGTACAAATTCACCGAAAATTGGGGCATTCTTGGCATGATTGGTGGTGCACCACATATTGGCGGCTATGATGGGGTCTCAGCATTTTTGATAGATCTCCTCGGTGAGTATTCTTTTTCCAGATACTTTGTTAATATGGGTGTTGGCGGTTGGATATCGGACGGTGACGATGATTTAGAGACTGAAGACAGTCAACTCGATTTTATTGTTGGTGCCGGAGCCAGGATTTATGGCGAGCCAGAGGATTTTAATGCGTCGCTTTTCCTGGAAGTTCGAGCTGCGTTTGATGAATTTGACGATTTTGTTGACTATGGTCGTTTTGGTTTTGGAGTACGCTTTAGGTTCTAGGTACCAAGCAGGGTAGTTGAAAAAGCGGCATCAACGATTGTTTTTTTAACATCGTTGATGCCGCTTTGTTTTGCAGTACACTGTGGTAACAAAAAAAAGGATGTTATTCTTGTTGGCAGCCCTTGCACACTAAGTGTCTCCCCTGAGGAGATAATTTAGTCTCCATAACCATTTCTCCGCATAGTCCACACGGTTTTGAAGGGACGCGGGGAGCCAGGGGGGGGAGGGTCAATGTTGCGATTTTTTCAACGTCAAAGAAACCCTCAGCTCCCGTTTTGAAAGTTTTTTCACCCCGTTGTTCAAAAAGTTTCTTATACTCCTGTTGTTCCTCTGCTGTACAATTCTTTGAGCCAATTTTAGTTGCGAGTTGTTGTTCCCGTTCCGGGACCTGGAAAATTTCCTGTTTGAGAAGCAGTCTGACCCCCTGGCCAGACGCCCTGCTGCCAAAGGTGAAAGCCATTTTGCCATGGTCGAGGAAAAAGAAGTTGCCTTTACCAAAAGTACAGCCTGTGAGGACCTGGATTGCGTCACAGCAACAGGCGTCGTTTTCAACAATTACGATGAGTTCTTCATCGACTGCCCGCATTTCACCCAATAGCTTTAAAGCAAGTTTAGCTGCCAGGTAGCCGATTGTTACCCCCATGCAGGTGTGGCCGTGGAATGTGATGCAGTTCTGGTAGTCTTGTTCTGACTGAATTGAGTCTGGAATATACATAGTGTTTCCTGAATTGTAAGGTCATTGGTTGACAGGTGGAAATGAAATAATCTTATAACGTATATTATATCAGCTGTAAAAAAATGTCTCTATCACCTTTTGTGAGTATTGACAATAAGCACCGTAAACCAAGAGAGCAAAGGGCTGACCTAACGTGTCATTGGTCTTTACAAAAGCTTGGCATCTCGGTACATATTGTTTGTGATAGTACTGTCTAACCCCTTAAACGGAAAATAAGACGGGGTAAGTACATTATAAATAATAATGGGAGGTTTCTATGGAACTTGGTGCAACTGGCGAATGTGTTTACAAGGTACAGCAGCATGATTTGGCAAGTGAAGTTGGTGTAAGTGAGGAAGATTCTTTTCCTGAGGTGCTGGCAACTTCAAAAATGATAGGACTTATGGAGATATCTGCGGCACGCCTTATGAAGCCCCTACTAAAAGCTGGAGAATTATCTGTTGGAGTCGGGGTGGACATTAAACATTTCGCTCCAACCCCTGTAGGGGAGGAGGTGAAAGCGCTTTCAACATACGTCGAACAGGACGGTAAACTATATGTTTTCAAGGTGGAGGTTTTCGATCGCGCTGGAAAAGTCGCAAGCGGTACCCATACCAGGGCTATAGTAGAAAACAGTCGAATAATAGAAGGGGCTCAGTCCAGAATGAAAGCTGATACATAGAGAGCTACTGTCGATTTGCACTGATGTCAGTAGAGAAGTAATTGGTAGGAGTCGATGCTGGAGGGACAGCATCGGCTCCTTTTTCTTTTCTTGTTTGAGCTTTTCTATTTCGTTGAATTCCTGAAAAACAACGGGATGCCGCTATCATTGTCATAACCTGAAAATGCATTGAAGTTACTTGTGATCGGGGAGGTGAAAAATGAGTAAGGATGCATTTTTTTTCTTGAAAAAAAAAGATCTTTCAGAAGGTGTTGAAAATGTGTGTTAAATTTAAAAAGACACTATATATTGTAGTTTGTTCTTGAGCCCGCCATAAATGTGGTGTATATACACCGGTGTGCATAGAGAGTGAGAGACCTCTTTGCAGCTATGGCATATGCCTACTTTTGCGCTGAAATCTGCACCTTTCCAAACGAAAATATATAGACGATAATTACCAAAAGAACGAGGGAACTCATGACACCTGATTTAACTAAACAGGTACTGACAGCCACCGCTGAGACAGTGCTTGCACGACGATATTATTTAAAAGATGGTGAAGGCAAGGCCGTCGAATCATGGGAGACACTTTCCCGTCGTGTAGCGGATTCTGTGGCTGCAGTAGATAAGGGCCAGGAAGTTTATGATGAACTGAGAGAAAGTTTTTTTAACATTATATACCGTTTAGATTTTCTCCCCAACTCTCCCTGTTTAATGAATGCCGGGACGGACCTTGGCCAGTTGTCGGCATGTTTTGTGCTTCCCATAGAAGACTCTATGGATGGTATCTTCACCGCCATCCGCAATGGCGCCCTTGTTCATAAAACCGGGGGTGGCACCGGGTATTCTTTTTCAAGGCTCCGTTCAAAAAATGCTTCTGTCCGGTCGACCCAGGGGGTGGCTTCGGGGCCGCTCTCTTTTGCAGCAGTATTTGATGCTGCTACAGAAACGATAAAACAGGGTGGAAAACGCCGTGGTGCAAATATGGGGGTGCTCCGTATCGATCATCCGGATATTATGGATTTTATCACAGCTAAAGAAAGCCAGGAAAAGTTTAATAATTTTAATTTCAGTGTCGGTATCACCGATGTTTTCATGCAGGCGGTGGAGGATGATGCGGACTATGACCTGATTGAGCCGTCTAGTGGTGAAGTTGCCCACCAATTGAATGCCAGAGAGGTCTTTGAAAAAATTATTGATCTTGCCTGGCATAATGGTGAGCCGGGAGTGCTTTTTATCGATTCTGCAAATAAAGATAATATGACACCTCAGTTGGGGGATTTTGAAGCAACAAATCCCTGTGGAGAGCAGTGGCTTTTACCATATGAGAGCTGCAATCTCGGCTCTGTGAATCTCGCAAATTTTGTAATGGATGGAAAAATAGACTATGACAGGTTGAAGGACGTCGTTTATATGGCAACCATCTTCCTCGACAACGTTATTGACTGTAATCGCTTTCCTATCCCGGAAATCGAAGAAATGACGCTGAAGACCAGGAAAATTGGCATGGGCATAATGGGGCTCCACGATATGCTCATTCAGCTGGAGATTCCATATGGTAGCGAGGAGGGGCGCAATATTTCCTCTGAGGTGATGAGCTTTATCAGAAAGGTGGCGGAAGAATGTTCGGTTGAACAGGCAAAAAACAAAGGAGTTTTTCCAGCATATGAACCTGAGATTAACGGCTATTTGCCCAGGCGAAACGCTGCACTGACCTCTATTCAGCCAACTGGCACTGTTTCCATGATTGCAGACTGCGCCTCAGGGTGTGAGCCGTATTTTTCAATCGTAATGGTGAAACATGTCATGGATGGTGATCGGCTCATTATGGTGAATAAATATTTTGAGCAGGTCGCAAGAACAGAGGGGTTTTATTCCGAGGATTTGATGAGCAAGGTGGCTGACAGCGGCACGGTGATTGGCCATGATGAGATCCCAGAGAAATGGCAGGAGATTTTCCGTACTGCCCAGGATATTTTACCTGTGGATCATATACAGATGCAGGGCTGTCTCCAGAGAAATGGTGTTGACAGTTCAATTTCCAAGACCATCAATCTGCCAAATTCTGCTACCCGGGAGGAAGTCAAGCTTTCATATATAAGTGGTTACAAACTTGGTTGCAAAGGTTTGACTGTTTATAGAGACGGTTCCCGGGATCATCAGGTACTGAATACTAAAGATGCTTCAGAACAGGAACAGACAGCCATCGTCTCGTCAAGCGGGCCTGTAAAAAGAAATCTACCAGATACCCTTGATGCAAAACGGTACAGGGTGAAAGATCAAAGACAAAAGTCGGTGTATATCATTGTCTGTTTTGATGAAAATGAACAGCCGATGGAGGTCTTTGCCAAATTCCCATTTGATAACCGGGTTGATCTGAAAGATAAGTCAACCATGTGGACAACTACCTGTCGCCTTGTGTCACTGGCCCTTAGGTTTAGTGTGCCGATGGATGAGATAATCAAACAACTTGACAGGTCGAGTGGTCATATGCTAGATCTTCCCGCTCAATTAAGTAAGCTGTTTAAATCTTTTATGGCGGGGACCCAGCAGGGCTTCTCCTCATCCTGCCCGGAATGCTCCGGCATGTTGCGCTTTGAAGAAGGCTGTGAGACCTGTCACGACTGCGGTTACAGTAAATGTTCGTAATTTGAGTGGAAATATCTTTCGAGGTTTGATTTATGGCAAAGATTGGCAGAAATGAAAAATGCCCCTGCAGAAGTGGGAAAAAGTATAAGCACTGCTGTGCCAGAAAACAGCAGAATCTCAAAAAACAGCCTTCCCCAGAAGACGCTCTAAAGATAACTCTTATGAGTGGAGTGGAGGAAATTCAGGCTGATGCTGTGGCTAAGAAGGCTGTTTGTAAAGAATTGGGGGTGTTTTTCTTTTTCTCAAACAGTAAAGGGGACGCATGGTTGATGGAGATGACCGCATGTGATTGTGTGCAGTTGGCAAGTGAAGGGCAATTGCTTGAGCCACCGATTGATGAAAATGCGGAAACAATCGAGATCAACTGGAGTCATATGTATACAGTTAGAAATAAAAATGTAGAACTCACCGCATACGAAGACAAGAGCGTGTCGTTGCTTAAAGGTGCTCCCAGCAGGGAATTAAGTGCCGCAATGAGGAGAATTCACAGGAAATTTTCCCAGGAGCAATTGAGCAAAGTGCATCTGGAAAGTGCGGAGCAGGTGCCTTCTGCATGAAACAGAGATGGCGAGCTGCCCTACGATCTGTTCCCGTGATCTGTGTCATGGAGAAAAAAACGAGTGAACTCACCCATATTTTTCATGCCCGGTCATTAATCGTTCTTGATATTCCTTCCCTGGAGACCTATACTTGATGTAACAACGGACTGTGTATTTTTCAATGGTGAGGTAAATTATGGTTATTGAATCGAGTGGAGTCAGTACTCTTCTAAATCAGGATCGGATATCTAGAGACTATCAGGTTCAATCCGATGGAAGTGAGGGGCCGGAACAGGAAGCAGCCCCTGAACAGACTGTATCTGATGTTGCAACATTTTCACCCCAGGCCCTGGCGCTTTCAAGAAGCGTTGTCGAGGCAGGGGAAACTAGCGCACAAAGTGATACTGCTGCAGTGGGGCGAGGCCAGGAAGCGGAACAACAAGGACCCGCGGCTGGTTCACTTAATATTGTTGCTTAACTGAAGATTGTTCAAAGGATTATCTGAAAGAAATTGATAATATGGGGAGACAGCATGGGCTGTTTCCCCATTTTTTATTACTCAGTTATCTGTCTCGCAGTATCTTTGCCATATCTTTAGCAAAATATGTGATAATAATATCAGCTCCAGCTCGCTTGATAGAGAGTAGCGTCTCTTCCATTACCTTGTCGCCATCAATCCAGCCCTTTTCCGCAGCGGCTTTAATCATCGCATACTCCCCACTCACATGGTAGGCAGCAATCGGCAGGTCAAATTCATCGGATAGTCTTGAGATGATGTCCAGGTAGGCGACAGCAGGTTTTACCATGAGGATATCTGCACCTTCGTCCACATCAAGGGTGGCCTCCCGCAGGGCTTCACGGCTGTTAGCCGGATCCATCTGGTAACTTTTTCTGTCACCAAATGAGGGAGTGCAATCCGCTGCCTCTCTAAAGGGTCCGTAGAAGGAGGACGCGTATTTGACTGCATAGGACATGATCGGAATTGAATCGAAATTGTTCTCGTCAAGTGTTGCTCTGATCTCAGCTATTCTTCCATCCATCATGTCAGATGGTGCAACCATATCAGCACCAGCCTGAGCATGGGACAGTGCTGTTTTTGCCAGTATCTCAAGTGTTGCGTCATTGTCTACTGTATTGTCAACAAGGCAGCCGCAGTGGCCATGATCGGTATATTCGCAGAGGCAAACATCGGTGATGACTATGATCTCTGGTACTTTTCTTTTAATCTCTTTGATAGCTCTCTGGGTGATACCGTCTTTTGCGTGGGCCCCGGAGCCGACGCCATCCTTTGTTTCCGGCAATCCAAAGAGGATGACAGCGTTTACCCCAACCTCAAGGCAAGCCTTTGCCTCTTTTTCGAGGCGGTCAACTGTCACCCGGAAGACACCGGGCATTGAGCTGATTTCTTCCTTTTTGTTTTTTCCTGGCATGACGAAAAGCGGATATATGAACTGGTCCGCTGAGAGCTGGGTTTCTCGGATGAGGGAACGAAAAGCACTATTTTTACGAAGGCGTCTTGGTCTGTATTCTGGGAAAACCATCTGATCTCCTATGGTTGTTTTTTGGGTTTATTGAATTATTTCAAAGGATTTGAGCTTTTTATGCAGGTGACTCCTTTCCAGGCCAACCTGTTCTGCTGTTCTGGAAATATTATTATCATTATCTATGAGTTTTTGTTGTAAATATTCTTTTTCAAATAGTTTTTTTGCGGTCTTATAATCCGCTTGCCAAAAAGGGCTTATGGTTTTGTTGTTTGGTGTTCCGGGAGCTGGAGCGCTGGGATTTAAAAAATTCCTGATATGATTTCCTGTGAAGGTTTCATCCTGGCACATGATCGCCATTCTTTCGATAAAATTTCGCAACTCCCTGACATTTCCTGGCCACTTATGTTCCATAAGTGCCTTGAACGCATCCGGGGAGAATTTTTTATTGGGTAAACCCTTATTCAGCAGGGTGATCATCAGGGATTCAACGAGCAGTGGGATATCTTCGAGTCTCTCCTGGAGCGGGGGAACGTTGATTGGTACAACATTCAGGCGCCAGAAAAGATCTGCCCTGAAGTTACCGGCTTCGATCTCTTCTTCCAGGTTTTTGTTGGTTGCGGCAAGTACCCGGACATCGACATTGATTGTTTTGTTACCACCCACTCGTTCAAATTTTTGTTCCTGGAGGATCCGCAATATTTTAGCCTGGGTGGTAAGGCTCATATCTCCTATTTCGTCTAAAAAGAGAATGCCCCCGTCCGCCTGATCAAATTTACCACGTTTACTGGTATGGGCACCTGTAAATGATCCTTTTTCGTGGCCGAACAACTCGGATTCAATCAGTTCTTCGGGGATAGCTGCGCAGTTGACTTCGATCATCGGCTGGTTACTTGACTGGGACGCCTGGTGGATTGATTGTGCCACAAGTTCTTTCCCTGTGCCGTGATCACCCCGGATGAGAACCCATGCCTCTGTCGGGGCCACCATTTCTATCTGTTTTTTCAGCTCCTGTATTGCCTTAGACTCGCCGGTGAGTATTGATCTTGGTGCAGTCCCCTGGCGAAGCAATATGTTTTCCTGCTCGAGTTGCGCAAATCGTAGTCCATTGGTGATTGCCAGGATTATTTTATCGTAGGAAAGGGGTTTTTCTATGAAGTCAAAGGCCCCTTTTTTTGTTGCCTGTACTGCAGTTTCAATGGTTCCATGGCCAGAAATCATTATGATGGGCATGGTGTGGTGCTCCCGTATTTTTTCAATAGCGGTCATACCATCCATGTTTTCACCGAGCCAGATATCCAGGAGAACCAGATCAATGTTGGTATTTTCAAGGAGCTCTAAGCCGTCCTCTGCTGAGGAGGCGGTAACGGCTGAAAACCCTTCATCCTCTAGTATGCCGGCAAGGGATTCCTGGATAGATATTTCATCGTCAATAATTAAGATTCTTTTTTTCATAAAATTGTCGATTCAGGGTGTCTGGAATGATCTGGGGTGGCTGCCTTTGCTCAAGCGGCTTGGCCAAACAATTTTAGTGCCTTAGAAATTCATTCGAAGTCTTCGCTTATCTGTTGTTTTTTTGAATGAATTTCGTGAAGGCACTTATCCCGTCTTGCTTTTTGTTTACGGGGTTAGAAATTCCGGTTTGTCCGTCTTAGAAAACCTGCAATGGCAGCTCGATAATGAAGATAGATCCTGTTGGTTCGTTATCCTGGACACGGATGTAGCCATTATGATCCGCAATGATAGTCGAAACGATTGCCAGTCCAAGCCCGGTTCCTGTTTTTTTTGTTGAGAAATAGGGTTCGAATAGTTTTAGTTTGTTTTCTTTGGAGATCCCGGGACCATCATCTGAAACCTTTAGAAAGACGCTGCCTTCATCAGCGTCCAGAGATAGTTCAACCTCTATTGTACCGGTGTCGGGCAAAACTGCAACCGCATTGTCAAACAGGTTTATGAGGGATCTCTTGATCTGTTCACTATCAAAATTAAAGTCTGGTATCTTGTTGGTTTCCCGACAGGTGAAAGTTATGTCTTTATGCGCTTCCTGATAGAGAAACATGGTTTTTCGAGCAAGTTCGGTTAGATTGCCGGTTGATTTTTGCACCTTGGGCATTCTGGCAAATTGTGAAAATTCACTTACAAGTCTTTTGAGCTCATCCACTTGAGTAATAATGGTATTGGTACACTGATCAAAAACGCTGTTTTTTTCCTCGATGATCTCAGGGTAGCGTCTTCTGAGGCGCTGGGCAGATAATTGTATCGGGGTGAGTGGGTTTTTTATCTCATGGGCAATGCGTCTGGCGACTTCACGCCAGGCTGCCATGCGTTGCATTTTTTCAAGCTTTGTCAGATTGTCAAAGACAAGAACAAAACCAACGGAGTTACCCTCTTCATCTTCAAGCCTGGTAAAGTTGATGAGCAATGAGTAGTTTTTGCCGAGAACATTGAGCTTTAAATGCTGCTCCACCGTGATTTTTCCGGTAACGTACAGTTCCTCAATAAAGCCATCTATTATTGCAGCCTGGTAGGGGGGAAGGACGTCACTGAAATTGAGGCCCAAAAAAAGCGATTTGTCAATGTTGAGGAGTTTTTCAGCGAATCGATTAATCGTTGTGATTTGACCCTGTTCATCTAGGGAGATAACGCCTGCTGATACGTTTTGTAGTATAATTTCAGTGTAACGTCTTCTCTGTTCTGACTCCTGGGAGCTGTTCTGGAGTGCCGTGTGAGCTTCTGCGAGTTTTTTGTTACTCTGGTTCAAGTTGACGGTCATCTGGTTGAAGGAATTCACCAGAAGACCGAGTTCATCGTTAGATTCACGTTCTATCTCAAATTCGAGATCGCCATCCGCGACTCTTCTGGTGGCCAGTACAAGATTTTCCAGTGGGTTCGTTATTCCCCTTGAGATATAAAGACCAAACCATATAGAGGCGAAAATGACCAGCAGTGTCACTATGAGTAAGATGGTAAGTAGCCAAAACTTAAATGGTTCTTTGAAATGTTTGAGTTGTCTGTACCCTTCAATTCCTTGGGAAATTGTGGTCATACGAGAGAGTTGCTCGCTTTGTACCAGCAGGGAAGTGATAAGTATTGCCCTGCCTATCTGTTTTGTTCCAACTGCTATTTCTGAAACGCAACTTACGAGGTCTCCTCGTTTGAGCTCCTGAATCAGGGTTTCATGGCTGCTGTTCGTGCGCGCTTTTTCTAAGACCCCAAGGGGGATTTTTGGCAATAAAACATTTTTAAGTTGTGTACCTTTAACACTTATTTCCAGATTTTTGTCGTTGGTGATCAACCGTAGTGAGTCTGGGCCATTTATCGGATTGAAGCGCAGGATGTTTGTCAGTGTGTGGTGTATTGCATCTGGGGTTTGGTTAGCAAGGTTTATTGTTTTTAAGCTTTCGCCTATGGATGTGCTGATTTGCGTGGCCTGTTGCTCTTTCTCGTGGAGTAGAGATTGAGCAAGTTTTAATGATTCAGTGAGAGAATCCTCAATAGACGCGTTGAACCAGTAGTCCATTGAGGTGGATACGAATTGTAGGGAAACAAAGAAGAGCAGGATTGTCGGTATCAGTGTCAGTGAGAGAAAAGAGGCAATGAGTTTGGTTTTAAGCTTACTGCCCAGCCGATTGACTTTTCTTTCAAAGAGCAGTTCAGCAAGGTTTCGCAGTACCAGAAATAGCACCACCAGCACCAGGAGGACATTGATGTTGATCAGTGCAAAGATAAGTATATTATTGTCAAAGTCGGAAGATCCCTCACCTTTAAATAGTAAGCTTTGGATGTAGATAAAAAGGGGGATGAGCAGTATGCAGAAAAGAATAACACGACGGATCAGTTTCTGTTTCTGGCGAATCTGTTGCGGGCTGTGTGGCCATTTTTTACTGGACATTTTATTATTGTTTGAGATGGCCATTATCAGTACTTAAACTCGATTTCGTGCCAGTCCGTTTCAATATCACCCCAGGAGAGGAATGGTAGAAAGGACTGCAGGCTGAGGGGCAGAGTCTTCTGGTAAAGATCCGCTTTGATCTTGAGTTTATAAAGGTTGTCTGGAATGATCTGATCCAGGGAGACCACTTTTGCACCATTAATTTCGTTGATGACCTTTTGGGCCTCGAACAGGGACTTGAAGGACTGTATTTTGTTGTTGTCTTCCTCGAGGGTGACAAGATAAGCTTCTTTTAGGGTGTCGAAGGTCATAACATGCTCGAACCTGAAGGCAATTATCTGCTCCTCGGGCCAGTTCGATTCAGTCTTGAATAGTTCCACAAAAAAGGTAAATCGCAGGGGGATGCCGCTGTGGAGTATTTCTACCATTTCGGTGGTGAAACTGTTTTTCAGGGTGGCGAACATTATAAGATGTGTTTCTGAGGTTGTGGCGGTGAGTTCTTGTATTGTCACATTTTTCGATTCAGGCGTATTGCAGAGAGCTTGCGATGGTAGCCCAATAACGATGAAAAGAAGGGCTAAAAATAAATTTGAAATGTAGGGCATAGTGTGTAAAATTGTCTTTAGTACCTTACTCCTGAAAATCTGTCATAAAAACAAGAAATCAGGAGATCGTTTTAAAATTAGGAGCTTAAAGTAACCGGCAAGGTACTTATCCAAGCACTTCAAAAGTTCCGATTTATTCGGGTTTGTACCGCTTTATAGGTTGTTGCTTTACTTTGCGATAGTTATAGTAATTTATTAACCCCGGGAAACGGAAAGTAAGCCGGGATAAGTACCTTCACAAAATTAATTAATATAAACAAGAAATGAATTTCTAAGCTACTAAATCTTGTTGAGGTTGTCTATCGGCTTCCTTCTCCTTTACTCTCTTCGTTTTCTCTCCTGGTAACACTATTTTCTTGACTATGGAGTTGGAAGTAATTAGTGTGCATATGCACAAAAAGTAGGCTGTGTAGAATACAGCGTAAAATGAATAAGTAATTAGTGCCTTACTCTATAGAAGCTGTAATAAAAAACAAGAAATTATGAGATCGCTTTGAAATCATAAACTTAGAGTTATCACCAAGGCACTTATCCAGTGATACTAAAAAAGTTTCCGACTTGTCGGGTTAGAAGGGATTAAGATGCGCATAGCTGTTCCAACAAACAATCCAGGGGGGCTTGAGGCCGCTCGTTCAGACCATTTTGGTCATTGTGATGTCTTCACTATAGTCGAGTTAGATGAAAAAAAAGCCATAATAGATGTGTCTGTAATCGTAAATGGAGAACATCAGGCAGGAGGGTGTATGGTTCCTGTCAAAGTGTTGAGTGAGGCGGAGGTTGATGTGATAATAGTCGGTGGCATGGGTGCCAGACCGATGCAGGGTTTTGCTGGTGAAGGGATAGCTGTTTATTTTGCCGACAGGAACCTTGTGGCAACTGCGCAGGATGCGGTTGCCAAATTTTCAGCTGGCGACTTGCCCATTATGCATGCGAATCAGGTTTGTAAGGGGGCGGGCAACTGTAGCCATTGAGATATTGATGGACTCGTAAAAACTCCGATCTACTTCGTTGTAGGCCTTGAGCGACGATTCGCCGTACTGTAAGTACTGCCGAATCGTCGCTCAAGACACTACGCCTCGTATATCAAAGTTTTTCCTGAGCCCATCTCCGACCAATCTATGATTTTTACGAGAGTGTCAGATATTGATTATATGTTACTAGCAAGCTATAGCAAATTTGCCTACGACAGGGTAGTATATGTCTTTGCTGGATTTATAACTTGTAATTGGTGTTAGATCCCCTAATCCTTATATTATAGCATTGATTTTTATGTCACCGCGTCCAAAAAAAATACGAAACTGTCAGGGGAAATTCTGTGGTAAAGCATTTAAACCAACAGGGGTTCCTATCACCGAAATTCAGCAGGTTGAGCTCTATCGGGATGAGTTGGAGGCTTTACGTTTATGTGATGGAGAAGGGATGACCCAGGAAGAAGCAGGTCAGAGCATGGGGGTATCTAGGGGGACTATTCAAAGAATAATCACAGTGGCCAGAAAAAAAACCTCCCGGGCTCTGACAGATGGGCATGCTATAATTTTTGTGGATGAGGAGAATGAATAGAAGATTCTCAACCATGAAATATAGGCCATGTCATTCTCGGCACCACGAGAATGACACTGGCTTGATGTAGTTAAATATTTTCCCGAGTTTTTTCAAAGATGATGCCTGGCCACTTTTCCATGAAGTAGTTGAGCATCCATTCATTTTCTGCAAGATAGGTAAGGAAACCCTCAGAGTCACGTGCCAGTGCAGCCTGGTTCTTGCGTTCAAATTCGTCCATCGCTTTTTTGTCTTCGCATTTCACCCACCGTGCAGCCTGGAAATTGACAGGTTCATAGACCGCCTTCACCCCATATTCGTTTTTCAACCGTGCCATGGTTACTTCAAACTGCAGGACGCCAACCGCACCCATGATATAGTCTGCACCGATGAGGGGGCGAAATACCTGGATGGCACCTTCTTCGGCGAGTTGGATCAGACCTTTTTGTAGCTGCTTCATTTTCAGCGGGTCTTTGAGCAGTACGCGTCTAAAGTGTTCCGGGGCGAAATTTGGCACTCCGGTAAACTGTAAAAGCTCTTTGGGGGTGAAGGTGTCACCAATTTTTATGGTCCCATGGTTATGCAGGCCGATAATATCTCCAGGCCACGCCTCGTCAACATTGGCTCGCTCCTGGGCCATGAAAATGGTAGCATTGGCAAGTGTGATGTCTTTGCCGAGTCGATGGTGTTTAACCTTCATACCACGACTAAACTTGCCTGAACAGATGCGGAAAAAAGCGATTCTATCCCTATGGGCAGGGTTCATGTTTGCCTGAATTTTAAATACAAATCCGGAGAAAGGTTCTTCGGTTGGTGAAACATCCCGGCTGATTGCTTTTCTGGGCCCTGGCGCCGGTGCCATTTCAATGAAACAGTCGAGCATTTCCTGTATCCCAAAATTATTGATAGCACTGCCAAAAAAGACAGGGGTTTGGCTGGCCTTGAGGTAATGATCGTGTTCAAAAGGGTTGGCGGCTCCCTCGAGGAGTTCGATGTCCTCCCGCAGGTCGTCCGCCGCCTGGGTGCCGAGAAGCTCGTCCACTTTTGGGTCGTTCAAATCTTCAATAACAATACCCTTGATGTTTCTGATGTTCTGTCCTGGGGTAAACAGGTGCAAGGTCTTATGGAAGAGATTGTAGACACCTTTAAAGGTCTTGCCCATACCTATAGGCCAGGAGAGAGGGGTGCATTCAATCTGCAGCTTTTCCTCTATCTCTGCCATCAGATCTAAGGGGGACTGGCCTTCTCGGTCGAGTTTGTTGATAAAGGTGATAATGGGGGTGTTGCGCATTCGACACACCTCCATAAGTTTTTCAGTTTGAGCTTCGACACCTTTCGCGCTGTCGATTACCATAACAGCCGAGTCAACAGCCGTAAGCACCCTGTAGGTGTCTTCTGAAAAATCCTGGTGACCCGGAGTGTCAAGCAGATTAACCTCAAAATCACGATAGGTGAATTTCATAACAGAGGTGGTAACAGATATGCCACGTTCCTGTTCAATTGCCATCCAGTCGCTTGTCGCATGGCGTTCAACCTTTCGTGATTTGACGGCACCCGCCATATTGATGGCACCACCAAAAAGAAGGAGTTTTTCAGTCAGGGTCGTTTTACCCGCATCGGGGTGGCTGATGATGCCAAAGGTACGCCGCTTGGCAATTTCCAGTTCCAGTTGTTTGCTCATAACCTACAAAATATGACTTTGAATTATTTGGTAACCTTATTATAAGGACAGGCAGGGAAAACATCATAGAATATGGTTTTTTTTTAATAATGCAAACATTAATCTGAAAATTTATGAAAAATAGACGAAACATCCTGGTTACAGGGGGCTGTGGCTTTATCGGGGCAAATTTTGTTCGGTTACTGGTTACGGCCTGTAAAACTTGGAGAGTGATCAATCTCGATAAGCTCACCTATGCAGGTAATTTAAATAATCTGGTTGGGATTGAAGAAGGGGAGTCTTACCGTTTTGTCAAGGGCGATATTTGTGACAAAGAACTTGTGGAACAGCTGTTTCGGGAAGAAAATATTGACACTGTCGTGCATTTTGCAGCAGAGTCCCATGTGGACAGATCAATTACGGGGCCCGCAGATTTTATTCAGACAAATATCGTGGGTACTTTCACCTTGCTGGAAGCGGCAAGAAAGAGTTGGATGGCAGAAGAAAGCGGGGTGAACAATCCATGTTTTCTACATGTCAGTACGGACGAGGTGTACGGTTCTTTAGGAGAAACCGGTTTTTTTACTGAAGAAACGCCTTTTGACCCACGTTCTCCTTACTCGGCCTCAAAGGCATCTTCAGATCATCTGGCCAGTGCCTATTTTCACACCTATGAGCTTCCTGTGCGTATTACCAATTGCTCCAACAATTATGGTCCCTATCAGTTTCCGGAAAAACTGATTCCGCTGATTTTCAACAACGCGCTCCACGGAAAGCCTCTGCCCGTATATGGTGATGGAAAAAATGTACGTGACTGGCTCTTTGTGCAGGACCACTGTGAGGCCATTGTAGAGGTTATTAAAAAAGGTAGCAACGGCCATTGTTACAATATTGGCGGCAATAATGAAAAGCAGAATCTAGACGTGGTTACAGTGGTTTGTGACCTTCTTGATGGAAAAGTTGGGCTGTTGGAATCTGGCAATCCACGAAGTTCACTCATAACCTATGTAAAAGATAGACTCGGTCATGACAGAAGGTACGCCATAGATGCGACGAAAATTAGCAGCAAACTTGGCTGGCAGCCAAAGATGACCTTTGAACAGGGGATTGAAAAAACTATTGACTGGTATCTTGCAAACCAGAGCTGGGTTGAGGATATCGTCAATGGGGCCTACCAGAATTACTATGAAAATATGTATAAAGACTGAGGGCCGGAAGGCTTGTCTGCGATAGTGAGTATGAGTTTATGAATGTAATAGAAACGGCAATACCAGAAGTTCTTGTGATTGAGCCTACTGTCTTCGGTGATGATAGAGGTTTTTTCTACGAAAGCTTTAATCAGCGTACCTGGAAAGATAAAACAGGCCTGGAGTGTGATTTTGTTCAGGATAACCACTCCAAGTCAATACGAGGGGTCCTGCGGGGATTGCACTATCAGATTCGCCAACCCCAGGGGAAACTGGTGCGTGCTGTGGTTGGTGAAGTTTATGATGTTGCGGTGGACATTCGGAAGAGTTCTCCAACCTTTGGCAAATGGGTAGGGGCCCATTTAAGCGCTGAGAATAAGAAACAACTATGGATACCGGCGGGCTTTGCCCACGGTTTTGTGGTTCTTTCCGATGTTGCTGAGTTTCTTTACCGAACCACCGATTATTATGCACCCGAGCATGAAAGGTGCATAATTTGGAATGACCCGCAGTTGGCAGTGGATTGGCCCATGGAAGGTGAACCGGTTCTGTCCGGGAAGGATGTGCTTGGAACTCTTTTCAAGGACGCGGAAGTGTATGGTTGAGAAAAAACTATAGTTAATGGTGCCTGACTCCGGATATGTGTGTGTTTTGCGGATGTAATCACTTAGTATCTTAAAAATTCCGATTTATTCGGGTTAGGGATAGTCTATGGATTTAACAATAAAAGTCCTTGTTCTGTTAATTTTCTTATGTCTCATGGTGAGTGGTTGCACCAGGTTTGCAGATCGGTCCAGCAATGTTATTTTACAAAATCCAGAAACTATGGACTTTGTTAACTGTAAGGTCGATAAGTGGAACAGCAAAAAATCCTATGAGGCCAACGACAAATGTGTTGAGGATTATAAAAAGCAGGGCTACATCATCTGGGGTGAGCTGTAATATCCCCCTTTTAACCCCAGATCAGTTCTACTCCCGGACCCTCGATACGACTTCTGCCATCAAAACCAGCCGTGAACTGGAGGTGTGCTGCACTTCTTCTGTTTTTCCCACTGTTTCTGCATCTTCAATTAATTGCTTTTAATTAAACCTCGGGTTCTGCCTGAGTGAACCTAACCCCGATAAACGGGAAATAAGTCGGGATAAGTGCCTTGTGGGTAAAAGTAAGCTCTCGATTTATTTTGGGGTCGAGGCAGGCGAAAGGAACACAGTAACCTATGGAGTAAACGGTTTTAGCTGCAATTGCTTTTTTGGCGTCTAATTTTCTAAAAACTTGCCAAATATAAGACCGAGAGGTGTTTCGTTAGTCATACTCAGCTTATATTGGGTTAAACAAGATTTAAAATACCCTGAATTTGAATGACAATCAATCGGTGAATGATGATGGCTCGAAAGGGAAGCATGGTAAGGTGTTGGAAAGTCGGCTGTGTGAAAAATAATTGACAGAATTTTAAAAATTTACACTATTAAAAATCTATAGTAGCCTGATATCGACAGACGTGAAATAAGTCGGGACTCAATATAGTACCTCCTTGAACGAAAATACAACTATAACAAAGTGAGAACAATGAAGAAAATTCAAGTGAATAACCCTGTTGTAGAGCTCGATGGTGACGAGATGACTCGCATCATCTGGCAGTTTATTAAAGAAAAACTCATTTTTCCCTACCTGGATCTTGATATTAAATACTATGACCTTGGGATGGAGAAGCGTGATGAGACCGATGACCAGATTACGGTGGATGCAGCCAATGCCATAAAGAAATACGGTGTCGGGATAAAATGTGCCACCATTACCCCGGATGAGGCGAGGGTTGAAGAATTTGGCCTCAAAGAAATGTACCGTTCTCCAAATGGTACTATTCGTAACATCTTAGGCGGAACAGTTTTTCGTGAGCCAATAATCGCAAATAATATTCCAAGACTTGTAACAACCTGGAAAAAACCGATCTGTATCGGCCGCCACGCCTTTGGGGATCAGTACCGTGCCACTGATTTTGTGGTGAAGGGAAAAGGCAAACTGACCGTTAGCTTCACTCCAGAAGATGGAGGGGAGGTGGAGAGTCATGATGTGTATGATTTTCAAGGTGGCGGGATTGCCCTAACAATGTATAACACCGATGAGTCTATTTACGGTTTTGCCCACTCCTGTTTTAACCAGGCGATTCACAAAAAATGGTCCCTTTATCTTTCTACAAAAAACACTATTCTGAAAAAATATGATGGTCGTTTCAAAGATATTTTTGAGGAGGTGTACCAGTCTACATATAAAGGAAAAATGGATGAACTCGGTATTATCTACGAACATCGTCTGATTGACGATATGGTTGCGGCTGCGCTCAAATGGGATGGTGGTTTTGTCTGGGCCTGTAAGAATTATGATGGAGATGTACAGTCAGATACTCTTGCCCAGGGCTTCGGCTCCTTAGGGCTTATGACCTCAACCCTGGTAACTCCAGATGGCAAAACAATGGAGGCGGAGGCTGCCCATGGTACGGTGACGAGACATTATCGAGAACACCAGAAGGGTAACCCTACCTCAACAAACCCGATAGCATCAATATTTGCCTGGACTAGAGGGCTGGCGTTTCGAGGTGAACTTGACGGCAACAGTGATCTGGTCGATTTTTGTCAAGCCTTAGAGACTGTTTGTGTAGAGACCATTGAAAGCGGCAGTATGACAAAGGACCTTGCACTTTGCATCCACGGGAAGGACTTGCAGGTGGAGCATTATTTGACAACAGAACAGTTTCTTGAGGTCCTGGATAAAAACCTGCAAAAGAAACTGCAGTAAATAGTTTTCAGGTTGTGTCATATTTATTCATCAGGATACCAAATGAATAAAATCTGCTGGTATCCTGATGATGGTTGTGTTTCCAGAAATATCCCATTCTTGTTACTGCTTTTTGTGTAGGGCAAAAAGGGCGTTGAGTAGTTGCTCCCGATTATTAAGATGCTGGTTGAGCAGTATAACAAAGGCGTCAATCCGGATACTGTTTTTGAAATATCCAGCATAACAATAGACTCCCTCAAGGGTTCCACTTTTGAGCAGGATAGAGCCTCGCCTGTTCAATAAATGTGCATACGGTTTGAATTTGTTCAGTACTGTTATGAGTGCGGAAGCTGTTATTTTATTTTTCCGGGACAGTCCTGATCCGTCTTTGATGGTAAAACTTTGCGGCGAAAGCATGAGCGAGTTTATTGCATAGTGAGCCATGAAATCCCTGGATTTTTTCCACGTGGCAGGACCTCCGTAGGTTTGCATGCCAAGGCGAAGAAAAAGTTGATTTGCAATGAAGTTGTTTGAATAGAGAAGACATGCTCTAGTGGTTTCAACGAGAGCTTGTTCACTTTTGTGGATGTAGATGGGGGACAGGGTAGCTGGAACTGTTTTAGCAGAGAAGCCATTTATTAAATTGATTTTCTCCTTCTGCAGTAAAGTGCTGAAGAGTTCACCCACATAGCGTAACGCAGGTGAGATTGTGCTTGACTGGTCCAAGGTAGCAATATTGAGCCGGTGGAATCCGCTGGGAAGTCCAATGGCCGCTTCCCCCATTAAAGGCAGGAGCGGGGTTTGTGGTTCCCCAGAACTGATGGTGCCGTTTTGATCGACTTTGACTGGCAGTGCATTGAAATTTACCGCAAGAGCACCACTGGGGGCATCGTATGGATTGCTTGAGTTTCCGGGTAGTGGGGTCGACTCATCTTTGAGGTTAAAACTGCTGTCATCGAGATAGAGAGTGTTTACCCGTAAGAGGTTAAGCTTTTTTAAGCGAGCGCAGATTGCTGCGAGAGTTTCCGAGGTAAGAAATGGATCTCCAAATCCTTTGACGTAGAGATTGTTTTTATCATCGAGGAAAAAATGTGTTTCAAAACGAAAATTCTTACCGAGTTTTTCAATGGCTGCAAGGCAGGTAAAAATTTTGAGCGTGGAGGCGGGGGTGAAAAGAATATCCTGTTGATGTTGCAGTGGTGGAGAACTCCCTTCCACAACAAAACCACCCTCTTGAATAAGATGGGAGGGTGGTAGAGTACTGCTCCATGCTACTGTCGGCAACAAAAACAGCAGCACTACAGCGAGGAAAGAAGACGGTCTGCCTTTGCACAAGTTAGCGCATCTCATCCAGGGGAATCCAGCTGTTTTTTACAATTTTCACCTTTTGTACACTGTCTTTATTGAGGCCAAGGATTTCGGTCAGTGCTTCAACCGGCTTAATTCCAGGCCTGGTACTTTCGGAAATCATCTCGATATCAAGGGTTTGTGGGGTTGTGAAATGAAATCTTTCGACCAGTGGGCGAATATCGATTTCTTTAGTTTTGCCCTTGCGTGTTTTCTTCATTGTGAAGGTGGGACAGAGCAGAAAGTTTTCGGCTTTCTCTAGTTGTTCGGGTGTGGCTGCTGTTTCCAGGGTGAGAGTGTAGTAAAGCTTGATTTTCTGGGGAATTTTACCGGAATGGAGTTCAATCCCTGTGACCACAAGGCCCGGTGCGAGGGTTTCATTCATCGTTGCTATGGTGGTGCTTATGCTGTTAAGCGGGGTTTTAAGATCCATTACCAGATATTCTGCCATGCTTTCCGTGCCAACGGGAAGTGCCGGGCCAAAAGATACTTTGGGAGACGGGTTAAATCCCTGGCTGTAATTGGTGGGGATGTTGGCGCGGCGCAAGGCACGGAAAATCACCTGTAAAAGCTCAAGATGTCCAAGGTAGCAGATGTTACCAGTACGGCTGTAGTGAACAATATATTTGAAATGAGCCTCATCTTTTTTCTGGGGTTCATTCCCCAAGGGGAGTGAATCCGTTTCTTTTCTTGGCCTGTTATGGACAATAGGCATAAGGGTCTCAAAATCACACAGGCCGCATTTTTGACAGGCATGATAACGACAATCCGGGGTGTAGACCTCTTCTGTGGATTTTTCTAATTCATCTTTTAAAAACTGCAGGTCAACACCGGTTTCAAGATGACTCCACGGTAAAACCTCGCCCAGATCTCTGGCTCTGAGGTAACTGTCGAGATCAAGAGCTAAATCCCTGGCCGCCTCTTGCCAGTATTGAAGGTTGAAATGCTCGGACCAGCCGTCAAGACGGGCTCCTTTTTTCCAGGCAATTTCTAAAAGAGGGGCAAGTCTCCTGTCGCCACGGGAGAAAACCCCTTCAAGAAAACTGACTTTCTGGTTATGGTATTTCAGATTGCAACCTTTGCGGGGCAATTTGTCCTGGAGCCTTCGAATGTTGGCACTACTTTCCTCTATGGAGAGTTGTCTTTCCCACTGGAATGGAGTGTGTGGTTTAGGAACAAAGGTACCAACACTGACATTGACCTGTTTTTTTCCGCGTCCCTGTCCCCCGTCACGGGTGGCCATAACTCTGCGAACAAGATGTGCTATCGAATCGATATCCTCTTCGGTTTCTGTGGGCAGGCCAATCATGAAATAGCACTTAATGATGCGCCATCCGAGTTCAAACGCCTTGGTGCAGGTGGTGAGAAGATCCTCTTCAGTAATGCCTTTATTTATAACCCTGCGCAGTCGTTCGCTTCCCGCCTCAGGTGCCAGGGTGAAGCCTGTTTTTCTCACTCTTTTAACCTGCTCCATAATTGCGGGGGTCAGGGTTCCCACGCGCATGGATGGCATTGCAACAGAGATATACTTTTCCGCGAATTTATCCATTAAAGGCGGTAGGGCCTGATCAAGACAGGAGTAATCGCCGGTGGAAAGAGATAACAGGGCAAGTTCTTCAAATCCGGAATTCTCAAGGCCTTCCTCTGCCAGTTGAAGAACCTGTTCGGCTGTTCTCTCTCTCACAGGTCGATAGGTTATACCCGCCTGGCAAAAGCGACACCCTCTGGTACAGCCCCTTGCGACCTCCACTCCGAGTCTGTCGTGGACAATTTTGGCATTTGGGACCAGAGGTGCTTTGAGATGATCTACGTCATCGAGGTTGGCAACAATTCTTCGGTGGATGTTGCTTAGAAGGCCTGTTTTGTTTTCGATCACTTCAAGGCGATTAAGAGGATCGTTTTCTATATAGACCGGTTTAAAGTGAGAGGGAATATATACTCCCTCAAGAGTCGCCAGGCGGAGAATCGTCTGCTCCCTGGTAAGATTCTCTTCCTTGGACATTTTAATGAGAGCAGCGACTTCTACTATCGCCTCTTCACCGTCACCAAGAAGAATAGCGTCAAAAAAATCCGCAACCGGTTCGGGGTTCATAGAGCATGCACCACCTCCAATAATCAATGGGTATGAATCGTCTCGTTCATTGGAATAAAATGGGATAGAGGCAAGATCAAGAACGGTTAAAATGTTGGTGTAGCACAGTTCATAGGGTAGTGTGAACCCTAAGATATCAAATTCTCCTAAGGGCCGACTTGTCTCCAGACTGACAAGAGGTTCCTGCTCTGTTCTCAACAGTTGTTCAACATCTGTGTCGGGACAATAACATCTCTCAGCCAGATAGTCTTTCTGTCTGTTTAAGATGTGATAGAGAATTTGCAGTCCCTGGTGGGACATGCCAATTTCATAGAGGTCGGGGAAGATTAGACCGAAGCGGACCTTGGCCTCCTGCCAGTTCTTAGGGGATGAATTATACTCATGGCCAAGATAGCGGCCTGGTCTGGTTATAGCGGAGAGAATTTTACGATCTGTCATCAGTATACCGGGAAAAAAAATTTAAAAATAAATGTTATTGAGGTTGTAGCTGCACATGGGAAAAGAGCTGACTGGATATCTCTGAGAATTAACTGTAGTGTAGTGTCTTACTCCATAGAAGCTGTAATAATAAATAAAAAGGATACCTTTATGCGTAGGTTGTCAGTTTTTACAATAATCTGTATTTGTTTGTGTATTTTCTCAGCACCACTTGCCTTTGGTGCACAGCGTGATGTTATCGCAATTGAATCGATTAGCTATAAAAAGGAATCTGCAACAAAAGAGGTACTCCTTTTTAAGTTCAGTGGTCCTGTACCATTTCATATCTTCACCCTCAAAGGTGAAAGGCCACGGCTTGTTCTGGATTTCACCGGAGCTGAATACCATGGTGAGAAATCGATCGACTTGCCTGATGGTGAGCTAGCTCTCTCTGTTCGCACGGGTGTTCACAGGAAACCAGTGCTTAAAACCCGCGTTGTTGTTGATCTGCCGACTACCACACCGGTTCAGTATAAGCACGATTTTGATGAAAAAAAACATCTTTTGAAAATTATACTGTCGGGGCCGCAGGTGGGAACAATTGCGGGTAAGCCAAAACCGTTGAAACAAGCGGGAGAGGCTATCGGGGAGCCGGAGAAGCAGCCCGTCGTTGACCCAAAGAAAGCGGACAGCACTATTTCTGATATAGCCAATATTTTACCTAGTCCCGAACTTGAACGAATTACTTTTGATGATTCTTCTAATAAAGGAGAGATGGTTAAATTTTATTTAAATGATTTTCATCCACCATCTGTTACGGCATTAGAAAAAGAGAGGCCAAGGGTTTTTTGCGATTTCATTGATGCCTCCCTTGCACTCGGGGTTGATACAAATCTGGTCGCGGGCGGCAAATTCGTGGAGAGCATTCGCACAGCTTTGCATAATGACCCCCGGAAAGTTCGGGTGGTTCTCGACCTGGTTCCAGATAAAGACTATGATTTGCAGCAGGTCTTTTTCAAAAACGACAATATCTTTGTTCTTATAGTAAATGAGGTGGACAGGGAAAAAGCTAAGGAGTAGGAGTAGGAGGCTGTCCGAGAATGCCCTTTTGCCCAAACTCTTTAGAATTGTCAAAAAATAATGCTCGCAATATCAGTTATATGGCTGTGCTTATTTTGTGAAAATTCTTCGATTTTGAACAAAAAATCTATTCTCAGACAAGCTCCTAAGTGATGTTGTCATGGCAGGAATCGCTTAAGGTAGTTTTTCGGGTACGGCAGGGAGTATTTGGTGGCCTCATCAATGAGTTCAACGTTATCAAGCTCAAGACGTATACTCACTCCATAGTCGAGGCCGTTAATTGTTATCTCTAAAGGTTGCTGACAACTCCCTGTTTGGATGTACCTGTCATACTCTATTGTTGCAAGGTGTTGTTCGTTTTTATCGCTGACAATTCGCATCAGGATTCGTCTCAGTTCCCTGTCAATGAGCAGGTGATTAGAATATTTCTCTACCTTGTTGGTTTGCAGGGTTATCCATATCCCTCGTGCTTCCCTGTCATTTCTGATAGCGGTGATGGACTCACTATTATACTCGTTTCTTGCCGTGAGCCAGTTAGCCCAGTTTCCGTGCAAAAGGAATAGCGGGAGGTTATACCGTAAAGCAAAGGAATCGAGTCCGCCAGCTGTGTATTGATTTTGTGAGGTATTTAGCGACTGATAGTTTTTCTGGTCCCCGGCAACACCCCATAGGGTCTGGCCAAAAGGATTTGTGACAATATATTTATATGATGAGGGGAATGAAAATTGGAAAAAACCGTCCAGAGCCCTCTTTTCAAATGGTGAAGAGTAATAAAGCTCAAGATCCGCAACCATAGTCTTGCCACAGGCAGCGTCCCGGGTTGTCATTACATCTAATAATTGAACAGCAGAATCGTATTCGTTCTCCTGTAAAGGATCTGTCCACTGTTTCACCGCACAACCACTTAACAGGGTTGCTGAGATAAACAGCACCATAAACGCAATCGTGGCAAGTTTTGGCAGAAAATCTTTATTGTTCCAGGGCATCAATTTTTCCCTTGACGCTTTTTTTCTTCTCTTCATCCTCAAACAACTCATAGGCCTGTTTATAGATTGTTAAAGCTTTTTCATAATTTTCAAGAGCCGTATACACATCCCCGAGGTGTTCATAAATATGTGGATCTTCCGGTTCAAGCAGCAGGGACTTTTCCAGAGTTTTTGCGGCTTCCTCATATTTTCCCTGTCGAAAGTAGACCCATCCCAAGCTATCCATAATAAAGCCATTGTCAGGTTTTAACTCGCTTGCCTTTTGTATATAGAGGAGTGCTTTTTCAAGATGAATATTGTTGTCTGCCCATGTATACCCAATAAAGTTTAATGCCTCAGGGTGATTAGATTGTAGGCTTAAGACCATTTCCATTTTTGACAAAGCATTTTGGTGCTCACCTTTTTTTTCAAGGAGCAGGCCGTATTCGAACAGAAGCTGATGGTTCTCAGGATATGTGGTGACAGCGGTTTCCATTGTGGTGACCGCTTCCTGGATCTTGCCCTGGTCTTGATAGAGAGAGGACAGTAGGGCGAAAAAGAGAGGAGAACTGCTCTTTTCTTCACTGGTACAGGTTTTTAGTAAATGGATTGCTTTCTGCAGTTCTTCCTGCTCTCTGAAGATACGGGTCTGGAGATAGACTGCCTCTTCAAATTCTTCACTGGCTGCTCCAATCTTGCCAAGATAATGGAGGCTGGTTTCATAATCTTCATCCTGAAAAGCGAGAAGGGCTAACATATACTTTGGTTCGGTGGCTTCACTTGTGTTTACCAGTTGAAGCAGAATCCCTTTGGCTTTTTCAGTCTGCTTCTGCTGAAGCAATACCTTACTGATTATAAGATCTATTCTCTCCGGGTTATTAGAGAAGTGTTTTAGTCTGTTTAGTGCATTCATTGCCTCTTCGTAGCGTTTGAGATCTAGAAGAGCCTGAATTCGGCTGAGGGAGCCCCGTTCGTCGAACTGATCGTTTTCTGTTATGGTTGTGTATATACGTAAAGCATCATCGAGTTGGTTTCTGTTGACATAAAGAAAACCGAGCTCATAGGCCAGTTCTTTAGACCAGTTTAGACTTAGGGCTTTTTCATATTCTGTGATGGCTTCGTCATAGTTTTTTCGCAGTTTCAGAAGTCTTGCCAGAGAGAGACGAGTAAAATATGACAGCTCATTTTTTTGCAGAAGTTTCCTGAATAATCCCTCTGCAACATCATATTGCTCTTCACGACTGTACAAAAGTCCTAAGCGTACAATAACAGCTTCATTATCAGGATCATTTTCCAGTACATTGCGATACAGTGTGATGGCCTTTGGAATCTTATCTTGTTGAACGTAGAGATTTGCTAGAAAAAGTTTATATGTATCATTTTTTGGGTGCTCGACAATGGCGGCAGAGAGCCAGGCGGCAGCCTGGTCAAATTCGCCCATTTTTAACATAAGGATAGGGAGTTTCTCTTTGACGTAACCGGCTTTTGGGTCACATATCAATGCTTTTTCATACGCCTCCAGGGCCTCGGAATAGTGTTCATCAAATTCCGCATGGGCCCCCCATAGGAAATAAAAATAGGCGCAGGAGAGATCTTCCTGGTCATTGTCAATCTGTTTCTTTGGCAACTGAGTATGGGATGCACAGCCAGCTAAGAGAGAAATGAAAACAATAGATGATATGAGCAGGTTCTTCATGTTACTCCTGAGCTAATGACGGCCCTGGCAGCCCTGACAGCAACGGCAGGACAAGGCTGACAACCCTCTGATGAACCTCTTCTATTGAACCGGTTGCATCCACAGGCTGAATGTATGACCGATTAATTGAGCGGAAAATTTCCGCTACCCGTACCAGGCTTTCACTCTTTTCAAAGTCATTGAGGGTGTCACCACGCCCGGAAGTAATTCTATGTCTTCCGGTTTCCAAGGGGGCCTGAAAAAGTAAAGCGATATCGGGATCAGGGGCAAAGGAATTACGTTGTAGAAGGTCTTCTATATCAAAACCAATGGCTCCCTGGTAGGCAACTGTGGAGAGAAAATATCTGTCACAGAGTATTATTTTTCCCTCATTAAGTGCGGGGGTAAGCAAGGTCTCTACATGCTCTCTTCTGTCATTTAAAAAGAGTGAAAGTTCATCTTCTGCTGTGTAGTTACCACGATTAACATAAAGATTTCGTATTTTCTGGCCGAAGGGACCATCTGTTGGCTCTCTGGTTGTTACGACCTGGTGTCCAAGTGAGTTCAGGTAGTCAGCGAGCAGTTTCTGCTGAGTCGATTTCCCCGTTCCGTCTGTACCCTCAAATACGATCAGTACGCCTTTCTTCTCGTCTTTGTTTGTAGGATGTATCATTGGTTAGTCACAGAATTTCTGTTGTTACAAATTGTCCCCGCCAGTTTTACCGCTTCCTGCAGGCTCAAATAACTCGCAACCCCTTTGCCGGCAATATCGTATGCAGTACCGTGATCAACAGAGGTTCTCACAATTGGTAAACCTAGGGTGACATTCACACCGTCTTCGAAGTGTAGAAGCTTAAAGGGGATTAGTCCCTGATCGTGATACATGCACACCACCGCATCAAAATCTCCAGCAACAGCCTTATTGAAAACAGTGTCAGGTGGATAAGGCCCGGAGGCATAAATGTTTTGTTTACGTGCCCTATTAATGGCCGGGACAATCGTATTACTCTCTTCCACTCCAAAAAGTTTATCCTCACCAGCATGGGGATTGAGAGCTGCTACTGCAATTTTCGGGTTTTTTATGCCAAAATCGGTTGTAAGGGACTGGTGCGTGGTATGTATGAGTTCTAATACCCCCGCTTCTGTGATTTTTTCAGGAACATCTTTTAAGGCATAATGGATGGTAACGAGGGTTATGCGTAGTTTGGTACCCGCCATCATCATGACATAACCATCGGAGCAGGTGAGGCTGCCGAGCATTTCGGTGTGGCCGGGAAAGTTATATCCAGCCGAATTGAGGGAGGCTTTAGAGATGGGACAGGTTGTTATGCCGTCGATCAGCTTCTCATTGATTAACTTAACCCCATGTTCAATATAGGCAGCCATGGCCTTAGCAGTGCTGAGATTAGGACTGCCCCAGACTATATCCTGCTGGCTAAGGGATGATAGCTTGACTATGGGAATGCCCTGCTCAGGGAGAGGACTCCCGGGTTGCCAAAGTTGCAGGTTCGGTTGTGCGAGGGCTAGATTCTTGGCACTCATTTCAAGTACTGTTGGATCTCCCAGTATTACAGGACGAACGTCAGAGGAGTGGTCAGACCCCAGGGAGGAAAAGTATTTTAAGATGATCTCTGGGCCTATGCCTGCTGGGCAACCCATGGTAATACCTATTATATTCATAAATTACACTGTACAGAGAAAAAGAAACATTTCAAAGATGAACGGTAGCAACACCCCACAAGGGGGTACTCAGTTCAGTCCCTCCTTGAGGGGGATAAGTGCCACGGAGGTTAGTTTAAGTTCCTAATGTTAAAATACTTTCCATTTTTCTCGGAGTCTGCGCTACCTGTTTTTTATTGCTGTTTTTATTGAGTAAGGCACTAAATAACAACATTAAGGATAAAGATGAAAATCAGTATTGTTAAAGACAATATGGTACGGTGAATCGTCGCTCAAGACCTACAACGAAGTAGATCAGAGTTTTTACGAGTCCATCAGTATTGTTAAAGACAAAACTCAAAGGCGTCAATCAATAGCTCAATTTCAGGTGGACCATTCTGGCCGATGAGTATTGAGACAACGTCAAACCTGATATCACGCTCTGTTGTGTCGTGATCTGCAAGATATATCTGGGTGGCTCTACATATTTGTGATTGTTTTTTAAATCCAACAGCTGCAGCCGGCGGACCGAAGTTATTGGACGATCGCGTTTTGACTTCCACTATGACGAGAGTGTTGCCGTCATTGGCAATGATGTCAAGTTCCCCAAATGTGCATCTAAAATTTTGTTGGACTATTTTGTAGCCATGTTGCTCGAGATAGTTACAGGCAATTGTTTCACCACGTTGGCCCAGGAGTTGGCGACGATTAAGCATATTCCTTTACTCCCTTAAAGCTTAACCGGTGAATTGGGCATATTCCGTATTGGGCTATAGCAGCTCGATGTTCTTTGGTTGGGTAACCCTTGTTTTTAATAAAATTGTAATGTGGGTATCGTTCGTGCATCTGAATCATGAATTGATCTCTAGTGATCTTAGCCACAATACTCGCAGCAGCAATTGATGCACTTTTATATTCCCCTTTGATAAGAGGTGTTTGCGGGATGTTAACTGGAATTGTAAATTTGCCATCTACAAGAATAAAATCACGCTCGCTAAGCCCGATTTCTGTAATAGCTCGTTTCATTGCAAGCAACGAGGCTTGCAGGATATTAATGTCGTCGATACGATTTTCAGAAACAGTACCTAAACCAATAACAGCTTCCATATCAACGAGCTTTTTGTGAAGAGATACACGCTTCTTATGACTGAGTACTTTGGAGTCGAGAAAAATTGAAGGATCGCACGGGGAGGGGAGTATTACAGCAGCAGCAATAACAGGACCAGCTAAGGGACCACGTCCTACTTCGTCACAGCCCGCAATTCTAAGATAACCTTCAGACGAGAGGTATCTTTCAAATGCATAGTTATCTTTACCCTCTATATTTTCGGGAAGAACTATCTTCATGAAGCTGGAGAGGCAAGCTAGTGGACTCGTATAAGTAACTACAAGCCACAATATCAGTCTGTATCTAACCCCGTAAACGGTAAGATAGACGGATACGTACTGTTATTGTGGCATTATAGTAATCCCGGTAAACGGAAATATTCCGGGACTCAGGTACTAATAAAACTATGCTTTAGCGTAGACCGCGTTCACGGATACGTGCAGCTTTACCCGTGAGATTACGCAGGTAGTAGAGGCGCGAACGACGGACACGACCCCTCGTAATCACCTCGATTTTTTCAATACGGGGATTGTGATAAGAAAAGGTTTTCTCAACACCAACTCCGTGGGAAATCTTGCGCACTGTATAGGTTGCATCCATGGTGCCACGCTTACGCTTAATTACAACGCCTTGAAAAATCTGGACACGCTCTTTGCTGCCCTCAATAATACGGATATGTACTTTTACGGTATCACCTGGGCGAAATTCAGGGTGATCCATCCGCATTTGCTCTTGGTTTATTCTGTCTATTATTGTGCTCATAACGTTTTCTATAGGTTGAGGTATCAGTAGAAATGATCCAATTAAAAATTAAGTTGCTTACATCTTTTCAAGATCCGAGCAATCGGTCAATAATGATAGACGCTGCGGATCGAACTGAAAGGTGATTATAGTCTGTGCCGCCCTTTATGGGAGGTAGACTTACATCAGCCCTTTTTAAAATTTCAGGTGCTAACCCATGAGCTGTTCCAAAAAGCAGCAGAACGGGTTCTTTGTTTATAATTGTCTGTGCAAGATCGTTGTAGCTAACACTGTTATCCTGCATCACTGCACTGGTTGTTACCAGTAGTGGCGCTTTGCCATGCTCAGCCTCAATAGTATCAATAATATCATCGAGTGAAGCAGCAATACTCACAATACTGAGAGCCTCTTTTCTTGCGGGATTGTAGCTGGCTCCGTGCCCGCTTTCCCAGTGCTGTAAAAGCTCTCCTACGAGTTGGTGCTGATCCTGATATGGAGTGGAAATAAAATATTTCGCCACTCCATAGGTTTTTGCTGTCCTCGCTATATCATGTATATCGAGGTTTGTAACAGCAGAACCGATGGTTTCTCTTTTCTTGTTGAGCACCGGGTGGTGGATAAGGCCAATATGTAATGTTGTCTTCCCCTGGTTGCTCATTGGGCTTGTCCTGCCTTGTGCTGTAGCGCTTCAATTTTTGCAAGCAGGTTATGTTGCCGCAAAAGTTTTTTTTCTTGCTTCGAAAATATTTCTTTTCGTATGAGATCCGTTCGTCTGGCAAGGGTCCGTTTAACCGATTCAATAAATCGAAATTCTTCAATTTTTAGATGGTTGCCGGAAAGCAATTCACTCGGCACCTCACACGATTCAAAACATCTGGGTCTAGTATATTGAGGATGCTTTAAAAGTTTCCTGCTAAATGTGTCCTTTGCAACTGAGTCGGAACATCCAAGCACACCTGGCAATAAGCGTGTTACGGAATCCACAACAATCATTGCTGCGAGTTCACCTCCGGTAAGAATAAAATCCCCAAGAGATATTTCTTCGTCAACATAGCTATTCAAAAATCGCTCATCAACACCCTCGTAACGGCCACAAACCAGAATAAGATGTTTTTCCTGGGCCAATTCTCTGGCAATATCCTGATTGTAACGTCGTCCCTGGGGACTGAGAAGAATGACCTTCGAAGATGCATTCAGACTCTTTCTGCTTTTTACAGCTTCTGCAAGAGGTTCAGGCTTCATGACCATTCCCTCGCCACCACCAAAAGGCCGGTCATCGGTCATTTGATGTGTGTCTGTAGCAAAGTCCCGGACATTGACAATGTTTGTGTCGATCTGCCCTTTACCAATTGCCCTTCTTATAATGCCCTCTTGAAGGGGAGACATCAGTAAATCAGGGAAGATTGTCAGTATGTCAAAGATCATTGGGGAGTTGTTCCAGCTTAATTACCAGAATTTTTATTAAGTTCCAGCAAGCCGGGAGGCGGATTGATGATTAAGGCCCCGTCATTTTCACCCACAACAATCTCTTTTGTGACCGGAATAAGTACTTCCTCGCTTCCAGCAGATACGACAAGTATATCCTGCGCTCCGTTATTAAACAAACTGGCAACTGTCCCGATGATGTTCCCTTCTAGATCAACAAGCTCTTGACCTTCAAGATGGTGCCAGTAATATTCATTTTCCCCTGTCTCGGGGAGATCTTCTTTTGCAACAAGTACACCGACACCGACAATTGCTTCAACCTGGTCGCGATCGTTGATGGTTTCAAGTGCTATTACTACGTTTTTGCCTTGAACCCTGCTTTTTCTAGTCACAAGTGGCCCAGAGAGATTCCCGTTTTTGTCAACAAGAACAAGTCTGGTATAACTGAGAATGCTTTCAGGCTGCCCGGAGAAACATATAAGCTTAAATTCTCCGCGCAGACCGTGTGGCTTTCCAACCCTGCCGATGAGCAAATATCTGTCTGTTGGGTAGTTAAATTCCCGAGACATATAGGCAACTCATCATTCCACAATTTCTAAGCGAGACCGCTTGTCCTCTTTAGCCGCAGCGGCAGCAAGTATAGAGCGTAGAGCTCTGGCTGTGCGGCCCTGCTTACCAATGACTTTGCCTAGATCTTCGGCTGCAACCGTCAGTTCTATTGTCACATTGTTCTCTTCATCGGAACGCGACACCTTCACTGCACCGGGTTCATCCACCAGCGATCTGGCAATAACGGCTATGAGATCTTCCATTTTTTACTGAGCGCTTGCTGCTGCTTTTTTGATAAGACTTTTTACAGTTGTAGTTGGTAGGGCGCCTTTACCAATCCAGTCATCAAGCTTTGCGCTGTCAATTTTAATTGCAACAGGGTCTTGAAGCGGATCGTAGGTTCCTAAGATGTCAAGAAACTTTCCATCACGCTTACTTTCACTGTCAGCAACGATTATACGATAGAAGGGCTGCTTCTTTCTGCCAAGTCGAGTTAAACGAATACGTACTGCCATTCCGGTAAATCCTCCGGTTAATTATTTTTGTTTATTGCAATGTAAGTCTGGAGAGTAAATAATTCCAGAACTGAGTTATCTTCTTTTCATGCCTTTTGGTAATTTCCTTCGCTTAACCCCGGTTATTGCTCCGGGTTTTCCGCGAATTTTTTTCATCATTTTCAACATTTCCGAATAACTCTTTATCACCCTGTTAACATCACTGATATGAGTTCCTGAACCAGCAGCAATTCGTTTTCTTCTACTGGTGTTGATAATTTGATGATTTTTCCTTTCTTTAGCAGTCATGGAGCGGATAATAGCTTCCGTTTTGACTAACTCTTTTTCATCTGGTTTTGGCACATCTTTTAACTTTTTCAGTTTATTGATGCCTGGAACCATGTCCATAATCTGTTCAAGAGACCCCATTTTCTTGATCTGTTGGATCTGCTCAAGAAAATCTTCCAGGGTAAACTGGTTTTTCTTCAGTTTCCTGGCGATCTTGTCGGCTTCTTTCTTATCGACGACCGCTTCGGCTTTTTCAATCAGGGTGAGAATATCACCCATACCGAGGATCCGTGATGCAACCCGCTCGGGATGAAATACTTCAAGCTCGTCTAGTCCTTCACCTATTCCGACAAATTTTATCGGTTTTCCCGTGATATTTTTGATAGACAGTGCTGCACCACCACGTGCATCACCTTCCATCTTGGTAAGGACTACTCCGGAGATTTCCAGGTCGCTGTTAAACTTATGTGCAACAGTAACTGCATCCTGTCCCGTCATGGAATCAGCAACGAAGAGTATCTCGGATAAAGGTATCGCTTCCTGAATCCCCTTCAGTTCACCCATAAGGGCTTCATCAACATGCAAACGGCCGGCAGTATCAATTATCAGCGTGTCGTAATTATGGATTGCTGCTTCATTTATTGCCTGATGGCAAATATCCACCGGTTTCATCTCTGTGGTGGATGGGTGTACTGGTACATCAAGTTGTGAACCCAGGACCTGTAACTGTTCTATTGCAGCGGGGCGATAGATGTCAGCTGGTACCAGATATGGCTTGCGACCCTTGCCTTTTAGCAGCTTGGCAAGTTTTCCTGAAGTTGTCGTTTTACCTGAACCTTGCAGACCTGCCATCATAATGATTACAGGTTGTCTGCCATCAAGTTCAATCTGTTCTGTAACGCCACCAAGGAGTTCGACAAGTTCCTCATGGACGATTTTTATAACCTGCTGCCCGGGTGATAGGCTTTTTGAAACCTCCCTGCCAATCGCTTTTTCAGTGACAGTCGCAACGAATTCCTTAGCTACTTTAAAGTTAACATCAGCTTCAAGGAGGGCGGTCCGCACCTCTTTCATTGCTTCTGCGATGTTTTCTTCAGAAAGTTTGCCGTGGCCCCGGAGTTTCTTAAATACTCCTTCAAGCCTGTCAGATAAATTTTCAAACATAGTGCTTTATTGCGATCCAATGAAACTGTTAGACGAAAGGTGCCACAAATATAGGCACATGGGTTGCAACGATCCGTAAACTACAAAATGGCACAAATCCACAGGGCCTAAAAACTAGGTAAAATAGTGGCTGGGCGAAAGCTCAAAAGAGAAGAAAAATACTTTGTATTGTTGTGGATGTCAAGAAAGGAACGAATATACATTGAAAAAATAGCCTGAGAAACAGTCTTACAACTACTGTTACTAAAGAAGCATCAGGTAAACCTCGGTTTAAATCCATACTTTGGTACATAAAAAATTAGTGCAGTTAAAGATACGTTGATGCTCATCAGTTTGATATTGTCGATATGTAAGATAAAAATAATTTATATAACCCATCTTGCCAGACATCTGTTTTCCTTTAAAGCGACCTTGGTATTTTGATAGACCAGTGCTGATCGCTTTTGTCGTAATATTCCTAACTTCTGCAATAATTCAACTCGGTTTTCAATTCGTATGAAAACGTATGAGCGATGATTGTAAAGGTAATATCTGATTGAGGGGAGAGGTTTTGATTTGTAGAGTCAATGAAAAATGTATATCGGCTAACCTTCTGTTTATTAGACTTAAAAGAATATAAATGTCTTGAAGGCTCGAAAAAGTTAGCGGTTCATAACTAATGAATGACAAATGTGCATGCTGTTTAATTTTTGTCTTGAGTAATTGTTGGATATTTGATAAATAAAATTGATATAAAGTAAGTCCAATTCCAAAATGGTAGTTGAAGTTTCAGTATTCGAAGAATTTGATAATCTTAGTAGTCTTGCGCAGTCCATTAATCTCAACCTAGAAAGGAGGTAGGCAGGAACGTATAAGAAAAAAGTGAATTTGCTATTCATTGTGAACCAATTCGGTCACCCGTTTTTTTGAAAATATGTAGATACAGATAGTTGGGCTGATGTAAGAGCGGGTGGTTGACAATGTCATTATCACGTTTTCCATAAGGAGATACAGATGTCGCAACAAAATCAATCAGTGCCAGCTCAGGCTTGGGTTACAGTTTTTGCTGGTATGTCGATAAACCTTTGTCTAGGTATTCTTTACGCGTGGAGTATCTGGAAATCTGCTCTTGTTAATGTAGATATGGCTGGTCAGACTATGACCGGAATCAATGCTGGGTGGACCTATCTCAATAATGCCCAGGCTGCAACACCTTTTTCCATCTGTGTAATTGTATTTGCTCTACTCATGATTCCAGGGGGACGAATTCAAGATAGAATCAGTCCTAAATTTGGTGCTACACTTGGTGGTCTAACCCTCGCCGCAGGTTGTATTCTAGCAGGCGTAATGAAAAGTTATACTGGTATTGTCATTGGTTTCGGTATTCTCGGTGGTATTGGAATGGGTATCGGATATGCCGCTCCTACACCCGCTGCGCTCAAATGGTTTGGGCCTCATAAGCGTGGCCTTATTGCCGGTATCGTTGTAGGTGGTTATGGCGGTGCTGCTCTTTATATAGGTGGTTTGGGGCAATATCTCATTAATCAGTATGGTATTTCAGGTAGTTTTATTGGGCTTGGAACCTTCTTTGCAGTGGTAGTTGTTATTGCTGGGCAGATGTTGAAATCTCCACCAGAGGGATATGTTGCACCAACGCTTGCTGGGTCAGGAGTCGCTACAGCAAACTCTACGGTTACAAACTGGGAACCCGCGGATGTTGTAAAGACCTGGCAATTCTATGCACTGGTTGTGATGTTCATTCTTACTACCCAGTCGGGATTGTTGATTATTGGTAATGCTAAAGGTTTGATGGTTTCCGCGGCTAAGAATATGCCATTCTTTGCTGCAAACGCCTGGATTCTGGTTTCATTTGGTGGCCTTGTAAACGCTGCCGGACGGGTCGGTACCGGTTTTTATTCTGACAAGATTGGGCGACTGAATGCCTATTGTCTCAACTGCGGTGTTTCTGCACTGTGTCTCTTTTCATTACCTTACATTATCGGCGTTCAAAGTGTTGGCCTATTGTTCCTGGCAGTTGGTATTGCATATTGGCAATATGGTGGTGGACTTGCTCTTATGCCATCTTTTGCCGCGGATTTCTTCGGGCCAAAAAATCTCGGTATGAACTACGGCTTAATCTTTATTGGTTGGGGACTTGGTGTTTTCGTCACAAGACTTGCTGGAACCATTGAAGATATAACAGGTAGCCTTAACTATGCTTTCTACCTGTCAGGTGCCCTGCTGGTTGCTGGTGTAATCTTAGCTCAAATGACAAAGCGGCCTATACATGCTGAAGAAATGGAAGGAGAAAGTGCTGCCGC
The DNA here is from genome assembly GCA_024227155.1 of Desulfobulbaceae bacterium. Lineage (GTDB taxonomy): Bacteria > Desulfobacterota > Desulfobulbia > Desulfobulbales > Desulfocapsaceae > Desulforhopalus_A. The sequence continues at coordinate 56,050 of JAAELB010000101.1, read as the reverse complement.
ATAAAAAAGTGGGTTAAACACGGTTCAGATCCGATTGGAAACAGTGCCCTGCTTCCAATCGACAGATCTTCAGATAACTTCAAGGAGTGATATTAATGAGTGATCAAAAAGCTGTAGAAACTTCGGAAGCGGAAATTGCGGTTCATTGGAAAGAAGAAGATTACTATCATCCATCACCAGGTTTTATCGCCCAGGCCAATCTCACTGATGAATCTATCTATGATCGTTTCAGTCTTGATAATTTCCCAGATTACTACACTGAATTTGCAGAGTTATTGACTTGGTATAAGTATTGGGATGAAGTTCTTGATACAAGTGATGCTCCATGTTGGAAGTGGTTTAAAGGTGGTAAGCTTAATGCCAGCTATAACTGTATAGACAGACACTTAAAAGATAACAAAAATAAGACAGCTATCCACTTCGTTCCTGAACTCGAAGAGGAAAGAGTACAGCATGTGACCTATCAGGAGCTTTATGTACGCGTAAATGAGTTTGCCGCACTCCTGAAGGACACTGCAGGGCTGAAGAGAGGTGACAGGGTTACAATCCATATGCCTATGTCAGCTGAACTGCCTATTACCATGCTTGCATGTGCACGAATAGGTGTTATTCACTCTGTTGTTTTTGGAGGTTTCTCCTCAAGTGCCTGTGCTGATAGGGTAGTTGATTCTAACAGCCGTGTTCTTATTACTATGGATGCCTATTACCGTGCAGGTAATCTCTTAAACCATAAAACAGTTGATGATGAGGCTTGTGAGCTGGCTGAAAAAGATGGTCAGAAAGTTGATCAATTACTTATCTGGCAACGATATCCGGGAAAGATGTCATCTGAGTCAGCTCTTGTTGAAGGGCGTGATGTCATAGTTAATGATGAACTGAAAAAATATTATGGCGCGCGAGTAGAGCCGGAACAAATGCTCGCTGAAGATCCTCTCTTTTTGATGTATACCAGTGGAACCACTGGAAAGCCTAAAGGTGCACAGCATGGTACAGGTGGTTACCTTGCGTATGTAACTGCAATGTCAAAGTATATCCAGGATATTCATCCAGAGGATGTATACTGGTGTATGGCTGATATCGGCTGGATTACCGGTCATTCTTTTATCGTTTATGGACCATTGGCCCTCTGTGCCTCCTCTGTTATTTTTGAGGGTGTGCCGACCTATCCGGATGCAGGTCGTTCCTGGAGAATTGCTCAAGAGCTCGATGTAAATATTTTCCATACCGCCCCAACGGCTATCCGTGCCCTGAGAAAGGTAGGACCAGATGAGCCTGCCAAATACAACTTTCAGTTCAAACATATGACTACAGTTGGCGAGCCGATTGAGCCAGAGGTTTGGAAGTGGTATGAAAAAGAGGTTGGTAAAGGTAAAGCTGTTATCGTTGACACCTACTGGCAGACTGAAACAGGTGGTTTTCTCTGTTCAACCGTACCTGGTCTCCAGCCAATGAAACCTGGAAGTGCAGGACCCGGTGTTCCAGGTATTCATCCTGTTGTGTTTGATGAAGACGGTAATGAGATCCCTGCCGGAGCCGGCAAGGCTGGTAATATCTGTATTGCCAATCCGTGGCCAGGTTGTTTCCAGACAATCTGGGGGGACAGGCAACGCTTTGTTGATACCTATTTTGGTATGTACAATAAGAATCCTGACAGTAAAGACTGGAAAGACTGGCCATACCTCACAGGTGACGCTGCAGTGGTAGCTGATGATGGTTATGTCCGTATACTTGGTCGAATCGATGATGTTATTAATGTTTCGGGCCATCGCCTTGGAACCAAGGAGATTGAGTCGGTATGTCTCACAGTTGAAGAGGTCGCAGAGGCAGCAGTTGTTCCTGTGAATCATGAAATTAAGGGTAAGGAGCCTGAGGTATACGTGGCGCTAAAGCCTGGAATCGAAGCATCACCAGAGATTCAGCAGAAAATTGCCGATGCAATTACTTTTCAGATTGGTAAGATCGCCAAGTGTAGAAATGTATGGATAGTACCCGATATGCCAAAAACCCGTTCCGGTAAGATTATGAGAAGGGTGCTTGGTGCTATTTCAAATAAGGGAGATGTCGGTAATGTTATGACGCTTGCTAATCCTGAAATAGTTGCAGAAATTCAAGAAATGGTTGGCTAGGAAGTAAGAAGTAAGATAGCAGCAATTTGTTAAGTACATCCACCACTCGCTGCAAAATGGTGGGAGCTACGTGGCTCCCACCATTTTTTTTTGTTTTGATGACAGAATTAAAGTAGAGTGGCTGATAACTTATAAAAACAGCTACAAGGAAGGGGACGTATGGATCGTGAATTTTACCTGCCGTATCTGCTCAACTATACACAGCCCGTGGTTGATGATATTGTTATTTACTGTGTAGCCATGCTTCTTTCTATTCTAGTGGCTGCAGAAGGGCAGGGGTTGGTTGCAACGTTACTGGGAGATTCACGGCCGGGTGCTAAGGATCGTCTACATTTTAATGTTTTTATGCATATGAGTGTGCTCGGGACACTTAATTTTTTTGTAGCGGGTTTTGGTTGGCCTAAAGAGATAAAGATAGATTCCGCAAACTTTAAAAAACATCCTAAAATATCTCTTATTATAAGTAGATTGGCAGGTCCTCTTTCTAACATCCTGTTAGCAAATATAGCGGCAAGCCTCAGCTGGATTCTAAGCAACTGGGGAGTTCATGATCAGGTTTTTTCCAGCATCGTTGTGGTTAATGTGACCATGGCTGTTTATGGGCTGATCATGGTCCCTCCACTACCTGGCTTTGCGATATTATCAGCACTGTTTCCAGCAAATGGAGCCGCTGAAAAGATTAAAAAACTATTGTATACAGTAGGGCCTTTTTTTATAGTTGGTGTGTTTCTATTTATCAGGATTTCTGGCTGGGAGGGTGTAAGTTCCGTTGTAAATCCAATTGTGTCTGCTCTGACAACATTTACACTCGACATTTAACTGTAAAAGAGGAGGTAATTTCCTCCTCTTTTATACTCATCACGTAACCGTTCACTGACCCCTTCAAAAGACTGCATAACCAGAGTCCGTAACCGTTCGTCCAGTGCTCCATTTTCGTCCGATCAGGTCTCCTGGCTATAGTTGGCTATGCCAGGAGACCTGATCGGACGAAAATGGGGTGCTGGTGAACGGTTACCTCATCACAATAACAACTTTCTTTGGGTGAGTTCTTGTTCTGTTTGATCAGTCCGCAAGTTCACTGAAGCGGCAACTCAGAAAGAGGTCGCCATCTTCATAGGAAGTCTTTACTTTATACGGTAGTGTTTTAAAAAGATTGATCATAGCTTTGTTGCTCGGAAAAGTGTAGGCAACGAGTCCCGCAATACCGTTTGCTCTTGCTGCCGCAGCCAGTTTTTTTATAAAAAAGGTGCCGAGGCCCTTGCCTTGGTATTTTTCACTCACAGAAAATGCGACTTCTGCAACATTCTCCTGCTCAAGTTTCATACTTTCAGCAACGGCAACAACTTTACCAAAACCGAATTCTCCCACTACAGCCACGAGAGTTAGGTCGTTGACATAGTCAACGTGGGAACGAGTTTCCATCTCTGCTCTTGCAAAGATTGTTTTCTGACAGAAAAATCGTGTCAATACATCTTCTTTCGGTAGGCTGTAATAGTGTTCCTGAATTCGGCGTTCATCAACCGGTTTTGCAGGACGAATTGTGAGCTTTTCGCCATTCCTGTCAAGGGTTTCTTCCAGTTGGACAGGATAAATTGCTTTTGCTGCCTCTCCAAGATTCCTTTCTGCCCCTATGAAACCTTTCTCTTTAGCTCTTTCAAAAAGGAATTCGCGGAAGTCCGGGTGGGCAATGCTGATCATCGCCATGGTTCGTTCCTGGACGCTTTTGCCAAATAAGTTGACGGCACCATATTCTGTGACAACGTAGTGTACATCGCCTCTAGGGACCACGGTGACAGTGTCATTGAGCTGTGGAACGATATTTGACTCGAATCCATCCTCGGTTTTGCTACATGAAAATAACATCAGAATCGATTTACCTCCCGGGGATCTTCTGGCGCCCCGGACAAAATCAGGAATACCTGAAACACCTGCAAATCTAGTGGCAGCCGACGCTTCTGCACTGACCTGACCCGTGAGATCCATGGTGCGTGCAACGTTCATGGAAATCATTTTATTATGTTGTGCTATCACAAATGGATCATTGACATAATCTGATGGATGGAAATCAACAGCGGGGTTGTCATTGAGGAATTCGTAGAGGTTGGGAGTGCCTACAGCCATAGAGGCGACCATCTTTCCTTCGTTTATACCTTTTTTCTTGTTGTTGACATTTCCGGTTGCATAGAGATGCATAATATCATCCGTCAAAAATTGCGAATGTACTCCGAGGTCATTTTTGCTGGCAAGGGCATGCATTGTTGCCTGCGACATTGCATCAAGGCCAATCTGGAGGGTAGACCCGTCTTCAATAAGCTGTGCAATGTGACTGCCAATCTTTAACGCTTCTTCCGAAGAAATTTTGGACTGAGGGACGGTTTGGAGGTCCTCTTCATGTTCAACGATCAGGTCCACATCGTTAACATGGATAAAACTCTGTCCCATAACCCGCGGCATGATAGGGTTGACTTGTGCTATAACAAAATCAGCGGATCTGGCTGCTGCCATGGTGACATCCACTGCAATGCCAAGACTCATCCAGCCGAAATCATCGGCCGGTGAAACCTGGATCAATGCAACATTTAAAGGTAGTTTTCTTGTGGTGAAGAGCATTGGTACATCGGACATATTCATTGGAGTGATAAATCGGCGCTGTTTTGCTATTGACTCAGATCTGCTGGAACCCAAGTAGATTGAACGTATGTTAAGATTGGTGTCCATTGTTCGATCTGCAATGGCTGTCAGGGAAGCCGTTTCCCTGCCGAGCAAGCGCACTATTTCCAGCCCGCTGAAGTCGTTTGTTTTTTCCACAAGTGTCTGGATGAGTACCTGTGGTTCGCCACATCCAGAGCCTATGAAAACTCTCTGACCAGAGCGGATCCTGGAGATAGCTTCCTCGGCAGTTACGGATTTTTCGAGATAGGTATCTGCCCAGTATTCGGTGTTAGGCATGTTTTGCTCCTTGTTGTAAGTAGATAGATTGCAGCAATTTGTTTAGAAATTATTTTCTGCGTTTTGTGGCAGAGATAAGCGTAGACTTCGAAATTAATTTCGTGAAGGTGCTTATCCAAGCATTTTAGAAAGTTCCGATCTATTCGGGTTAGGTGTAAATTATTGAAAATGAAAAAAATATGGTCATTGCTAATCTTAGCTTACACAAAGAGTAAGTACAATTCATTTTCCAATAAGTATTGTGAGGTGGGGATTACATGGAGAGAGTTTTCAGATTCTAGTTAAAGAATAAAAAAAAACAGCGCCTTGGGTGGAAAACCCTCGACGCTGTTTTTGGTGAAGCCTGGATTGATTACCGGACCCTGTTGTTACTTGACGTACGAAGAATATCTCAGGTCGGTCTCTGGTTTAGTTGTAGCTTGGAGTTAGGTGTCTGGTGACTACCTGAGTGTCTTTAGTTACTACGAGTTTCAATAAGGTTTTTAAAATGTAATCAATCCTTTAATAATGGTGGTGGTTATGCCTTTTGTGCCGCTACTTCAGGGGTTGGCTTTGGATCGATCCAAGGCTTGCCCACAGGGAGTACATCGCGACCAAATACTTGTATGAAAATCACGTGTGCCATCATGTACCATGCGTTAAGGGCACAAAGAATGAGAACGTATGCTGCAACTTTTGTCATTGCTGGGTAGCCGAAATGTGCTAGGTCCAACAGGATAAAGCCGGCAAGCAATAAGGTGAATGTTGAAGCCATGGCTCCGTGAATTCTCATAGCACCTACCCACAAGATAGCTGTGTAAAGGGTCCACACTACGAGAAAGTACCCTACATCTGTTGCACTGGATTTGTAGATGTCATATTTGTTGAACATAAGGATAATGCACAGGGCTATCCAGAATGCACCGTAGGATACAAATGCGCTATAGCCGAAATTATTGCCAACTTTAAATTCCTGGAGGCCTGCCATGAGCTGTGCAGCTCCGCCAAAGATAAAACCACAGGCGATGACTGGGCCGAGACCACAAAGGCCGAGATTATGCAACTGAAGTATTAAGGTGGTAAGACCAAATCCTGCGAGTCCAACAACTGCGGGGTTTCCCATGGGTACTTGTTTGTCTGCCATCTGTTTTCTCCTTCAAAGAATGTTGGTAAGAACATCTGTAGATACGTTACATACCTGGTAGCAATTCGTGTGCCAAAATGTGATTATGGATAAAGGAGCGGAATAACAGTGGGATACACAGGGACTGATCGCTAGGCTGGGGTACAATATATGTTGTGGGATTTTGCAGATCCTGCTCCATGGCAAGATCTGCTTGAATTGTACCGGATACAACTTTTGTTGTAGTTACAATAAAGGTTGTGGGTCTAATTTTTTTCCCAGGATTTTAGTCTTTTAGATAATGCCTGCTGGGATATGCCTAGCATAGAGGCGGCAATGGATTGATTGTTTTCAGCCCGTTGAAGCGCTTCTTCAATCAACATGCGTGTTGCTTCTTTGATAGTGGGGAGTGGATCTGCAAAAGTGAAAGGTAGTGTGGTAGTTGTGTGATGATTGTTCTGGTTCTGTTCAAGCTGTCTGGTTCTTGCGATGTGTGCTCTGAAAGTTGTGAGCGGTAGCATGCCATTGCTGTTTTGAGCTATTGCGTCGAACACCATAGCCTGTAGTTCACGAATATTACCAGGGAAGTTATAGGTGTTGAGGAGTGGTAGCAGTTCTTTTGGGAATTGAGGCGCGGCTCTATCTAGTGTTGCAGAGGCCTCCCGTGCAAAATGACTGGCAAGTAATCCAAGATCTTCTTTTCTGTCACGAAGCGGTGGGAGCATGATACGGTGCGTGCGGAGTCGGTAGTGGAGATCCTGACGAAATAGATCTCTGTTTTGCAAATCCCATAAGTCAACATGGGTAGAAGCTATTATGCGCGCACTGCTTTTTCGGTGCTCGTCCTGGCCGATGGGCATATATTCTTTTTCCTGCAGGAGCCGTAACAGTTTTATTTGTGAGCCTGCGTTAAGGTCACCAATTTCATCCAGGAATAGGGTCCCTTCTGCAGCACGCTCGATAAGTCCTGATCTGTCAGATTCAGCTCCGGTAAAAGCACCTTTAACGTGACCAAAAAGTGTGTCCGAGAATACATTGTCGTCTAGGCCGGCAACGTTGATTGCAACAAACTCCCCTGGGAGTCCGCTTAAGTTATGAATTGCTCTGGCAATGAGTTCTTTTCCGGTTCCTGTTTCACCCCGGATGAGGACCGGCTGAGAGGTTACTGCAATGGAGGCTGCATAGTTAAAAATCATCAGCATTTTAGGGGAGTTGGTTATGATTTGTATAAATGCTTCAAGGTGGCCCTCCTGCTCACCGGTGAGTTGTTTTTTCAATACCTGGTTTTCTTGGTGAAGTTCCCTGTATTGCATGCTTTTCTTCACAGAGGCAAGCAGGCGATTTTCATCAACAGGCTTTACGATATAATCAAAAGCCCCTGATTTAATACAGGTAACTGCTGTATCCGCGTCGATTCTACCTGTGATTATAATTACCGGTATTTCAGGATGTTGAGCGCTTACTTTATCGAGAATGTCTTCCCCGTTGACATGGGGCATATTGAGGTCAAGGAGGATGGTTTCAGGCTGTATTTTTTCAACCAGAGACATTACCTGCCGGCTGTCGTTACAGGTAACGACATTGTTCATACCCCCGAGTTGTAAGATGGTGTCGATGGAAAGAAGGATGGATTCCTCGTCATCTACTATAAGAATAGGATTTTTTGGATACTTTGTTGTGCTCATATCATTCTCCCGACAACTTCGTCCTGACTGTAGCGTGGTAAAAGTATAGTCGCAACTGTTCCCCTGCCGGGTGTAGAGATGAAGTCAAGCCACCCTCCGTGGTTGCGAATGATAGTATCTGAGATCGCAAGGCCAAGGCCGGTACCGTTGCAATCGCGCTTTGTGGTGTAGAATGGATCTTTGATTCTTGCAAGTACATCTGATGTCATGCCGGAGCCGAAATCCCTGACCTCCAGAAATATTTCCTCTGATTCCTCCAGGTAGCCAGTTTTTAAGTGAAGACCCTGGCCTGTGTCTGAAAGTGCCTGGCTACCGTTTACGATGAGGTTGATTATCACCTGTCCAAGGCGTTGACTGTTGCCTTGCAAAGTAGGAAGGTTTTCGTAGTATTCTATCTGGAAATCGTTAGTTGCTTTTTTGATAAGGCTTGATACAAGGCCTACAGCTTTTTCAACCACCAGGTTGAGATTTACCGTTTCCTGGAGATCGGACGGTTTATGACCAGAAAAATCTTTTAAATCTTCCACAATCCTTTTTACTCTTTCCACCCCCTCCTGTGAGAAAAGTAAAAGCTTAGGCATCCTGTCACGTAACTGGGGATATTCCATGGGGCCCACCGTAAGATCCCTGTTAAGCTCATAGTGGCTGTCAAGTATTGGCCGAACAGCTCTCCAGAACTTTTCAAATACCTGTATGTTAAGCATTACTGAAGAAATTGGGTTGTTGATCTCATGGGCTACACCGGAAACAAGGGTGCCAAGAGAAACCATTTTATCTGTCTGTACCAGTTGTTCCTGCTGTAATTTGTGTTGAGCTTCAGCCTTCTTTTTTTCTGTTATGTCCCGGGCGGTCATGAGGAAAGTTGAACCTTGTTTCTCCGTTTCAAGTTCGGCAAATGTGGCTTCAACTGTAATTTCCCGGCCATCTTTTAAGAGGAAAATTGTTTCCAGTAGATAATCAGAGGATTGTTTTTTTCTGATGTGGCTTATTTTTTCTCTAAATTTTTCACGATATTCAGGGGCAATGAGGGTGTATACTGGTCGTTGCTCCAAGTCGGAGTTGGAGTAATTGCTGACATTGATCCACGCAGTGTTTGAGTAAGAGATAAGAAAATTAGAGTCAAAAACAAAGATGAATTCCCGGGCAGTTTCTGCAAGTAATCTGTACTTGTATTCACTTTTTCTAAGGCTTAGTTCTATCGCTTTGCGACGGCTTTCGCCAGTTGCTCCCTGCCATACGATATAAACAGAGAGTAAGGCAATGACAGCTAGGATACCGAGGAAAATAAAAGTCATTCTTTCAGTGACAGAGGCAATTTGGGCTCTTACGTCTTCAACATAAACACCAGTGCCAATAATCCAATGCCAGGGTTGGTACTCCTGGACATAGGATATTTTTGAAAAAATTCGTGTGGGATCGTCCTGCCATTGCCAGTGATAGTTTACGTACCCTCCACCTGAATCTTTAACAGTTTCTAGAAAGGCCTGGAAGAGTTTCTTTCCGGCGGGATCTTCTGTATCAGTTACATCTTTACCTTCCATGTCCCTCCGGTAAGGATGCATGATCATTCTAGGATGGGTGTCGTTGATCCAGAAGTAATCCTTACCATCCGGTCCATATCGTAGAGAACGCAGGTGAGATGCGGCCTGGTCTTTTGCTTCCTCTAATGTAATTGAATGGTTTTCAACGAGTTTTGCATAGTAGCGGATGGAACTCATTGCTGATTCACTGAGGGAGTGGATCATCTCACGTTTACGTTCCATAAGGTGGGCTTCCATTTTAGGGAGAATATAGCCAAAGAAGGTTCCAATAAAAAGAAACATGGAGAGGAGGACCGGCATGAATATTTTTGCTGGTATTGCTTCAGGTAAAGACGCTTTATTTGTGACTTTCATTATTGGAATTCTGAAAATTAAATTTTTGCGATTGGAATTGGATGAAAATAAGTAGTAAGAATGATATTACCTACCCTTTTTTTTGTATCTATATAATTTATGACTGTTATTCATTGTCGTAATTATAAGCTCCGCCGGGGATAAACGAAATATCTGTCATAATAACATCAGTATAACAGGGTGATAAGAACCATTATCTCGCATGTTCCCCAATCTTGACAATATCATAAGATTATAAAATTAATTGAAGTGACGAATAAAGTCAATTTGGAATGATGTATTTAGTGTAACAATGTTCCGTTACTGGGGTGATATAGTGAAGGCGGTGGGTGTAACATATTGTAAAACTGAACTTAATAAACGTTTACTGCTAGATAACAGAGACCCGTAAACTCCATGCAATGGGAAAAAATAATTAATACTATCTGTTGTGGGTGACCAGTGGTAAAGTGTTGAATGTTAAGGGGAATATTTGTTAGTCCGTTGCTTTCCCCAGAAAACAAGTGTAACGATGTTTAATTTAACGGTTGAAGTCAAGTTGCTAATGCGGTATATCTTTTTGTGGAGATTGGTGGATGGACTAAAATTCAGACCAAAAGGAGTAATTATGGGCAAGTTTGATGCGGTATTTCAACAAAGCATAGAGAATCCTGAAGAATTTTGGGGTGAAGCTGCAAAGGGCATCACCTGGTACAAAGAGTGCGATAAGGTCTTGGATGATTCGAAACCTCCTTTTTATCGATGGTTTCAAGGCGGGAAGATGAACACCTGCTATAACGCTATAGATCGACATGTAGAAAATGGGCGTGCTGATCAAACTGCTATCATCTATGACAGTCCCGTAACAAATACTATTCGTAAAATTAGTTATAAAGAGCTGCTTGATGAGGTGTCAACCTTTGCTGGTGGTCTTGCAGATTTAGGCGTAAAAAAAGGTGATACAGTAGTCATCTATATGCCTATGATTCCGGAAGCTGCTGTAGCAATGCTAGCTTGCGCCAGGCTTGGAGCAGTGCATTCAGTGGTATTTGGTGGTTTTGCCCCCCATGAACTCGCAATTCGTATTGACCATGCACAGCCAAAGGTGCTCATCACCGCCTCAGGTGCCATTGAGGGAACCAAGACTCTTGCGTATAAACCGCTTGTTGATAGTGCAATAGAACAATCAACCCATGAAGTTTCAAATGTTGTTGTATATCAACGTGATTTTGTCACCTCAACAATGATAGACGGGCGTGATAAAGACTGGAAAGATCTGCTTGCCAACAGTAAACCCGTAGGATGTGTAGAGCTTGAAGCAACAGACCCTCTCTATATCCTCTATACCTCCGGGACCACAGGAATGCCTAAGGGTGTTTTAAGAGACAATGGAGGTCATGCGGTGGCTCTGCATTGGACCATGAAAAATCTCTATAACATCGATCCGGGTGATGTCTGGTGGTCTGCATCGGATGTTGGTTGGGTTGTTGGTCACTCTTATATTGTATATGCACCTCTGATTCAGGGTTCCACGACTGTTTTCTATGAAGGAAAGCCTATTGGGACTCCAGATGCGGGTGCTTTCTGGAGAGTTATTTCAGAGCATAAGGTCAAGTGTCTCTTTACCGCACCGACAGCCTTTAGAGCGATTAAGAAAGAAGATCCAAAAGGTGAGTTGTTTGCTAAGTACGATACTTCATGTTTCGATTGTCTCTATCTTGCAGGTGAACGTACAGATCCTGATACCCTGCATTGGGCAGAAGACCTCATTGGTGTCCCCGTAATAGATCACTGGTGGCAGACTGAGACCGGTTGGGCAATTGTTGGTAACTGTCGTGGAATCGAAGAACTCCCTGTGAAGGAAGGTTCTCCGACCAAGGCAATGCCTGGTTGGGATGTTCGTTGTGTTGATGATGATGGAGAATCAGTACCTAAAGGTACTGAGGGTAATATTGTTGTTAAGCTGCCGCTGCCTCCAGGTACACTCGTCACGCTGTGGAGAAATGAAGAGCGATTTATTAAATCGTATATGACTAAATTCCCTGGTTTCTATGAGACCAGTGATGGTGGTTATATTGATGAGGATGGCTATGTTTATGTCATGGGTAGAATGGATGACGTAATTAATATCGCAGGTCATCGTCTCTCTACTGGTGCCATGGAAGAGATTATCTCTAACCATCCGGATGTTGCAGAGTGTGCGGTATTTGGTGCGGACGATCAACTCAAAGGCCAGCTGCCTGTGGGTTTCTTTGTTGTTAAGGCCGGTGTCACCCGCGATGGCAATGAGATTAAAGACGAACTGGTGAAGATGGTCCGCGAATCCATCGGACCAATCGCATGTTTCCGTGATGCCTGTCAGGTAGCCCGACTACCTAAAACCAGATCAGGTAAGATTCTGCGTGGAACCATGCGTTCCATCGCCAATAATAAAGATTATAAAATGCCGTCAACCATTGATGATCCGGTCATTTTGGATGAGATCACTGATACCTTGACGCAAATGGGTTATGTGAAGAAGTAATAATTGGATGAACCGGCAGCTGCCTGAAAAGACAGCTGCCTTTTTTTTACAACTTTACGGGGTAGGGCAAATCCCGCTCCATTTTCTTAGGACGATTTTATATGAAGATCCATGAATACCAGGCGAAACAACTGTTTCGCAAATATAAGGTTCCAACTCTTGAAGGTGGTGTATCTACAACGGTGCAGGGAATAGAGGATACTGCTGAAAAACTTGGCCTTCCGGTTGCAGTCAAAGCTCAAATCCATGCAGGTGGACGTGGGAAAGGTGGCGGGGTCAAAATAGTTAAGAATGCTGAAGAATTAAAACAGGCAGCAGAGGCTATTCTTGGAATGACGCTTGTGACCAAACAGACCGGGCCAGAGGGACGGCTGGTTAAGACTGTTCTGGTTGAAAAAGGTGTGGCAATTAAAAAAGAAATGTACCTCTCGATCATCCCTGATCGTGCAACTGCAACAATTACCATTGTAACCAGCCAGGACGGTGGTATGGATATTGAAGAAGTTGCAGAAAAGACTCCTGAAAGAATCATTAAAGTTCCAATTAATCCTGTTACAGGGATTAAGGGCTATCACCTGAATCAGGTAATGTTTGGTCTCGAATTGGATAAAGCTGTGAAGAAAGAGTTCGGTGGTATCTTAAGAAACCTCTATAACCTCTTTGTTGACTATGATTGTTCGATGCTTGAAATAAATCCACTTATTATAACAGAAGATGATAACATTATTGCCCTTGATGCCAAGGTTGATATTGACTCGAATGCACTCTTCAGACATCCAGACGTTGTTGAAATGCATGATCCCAATGAAGAGGATGCTGCGGAAGCTGAAGCTGCAAAATTCAATCTCAACTACATTAATCTTGATGGTAACGTCGGTAACATGGTCAACGGGGCAGGGCTTGCCATGGCGACTATGGATATTATCAAGCAGGCGGGTGCTGATCCGGCAAACTTCCTCGATGTAGGAGGCGGTGCAGATGCGGAAATGGTAGAAAATGGTTTTAGAATCATTCTAAGCGACAGTAAAGTGAAGGGTATTCTTATCAATATCTTTGGTGGAATTCTTCGATGTGACGTTCTGGCACAAGGTGTAGTGCAGGCCGCAGAAAAAATCAACTTATCTGTACCTGTTGTTGTGAGGATGGAAGGAACCAATGTGGAAGAAGGCCGTCGTATACTCGCTGAATCTGGGCTGAAGTTAATCAACGCAGCTGATTTAGCTGACGCTGCAAAGAAAGTAGCAGAAATTGTTGCCTGATTGTTGCATTACTCTAAAATTGAAATCAAATACAACTCCGTATCCAACACATACTAATCATTAACTGTAAGTGGGAAAATGCCAAGCAGGGAGATAACTGTTTTGTTTAGAGGTAATGGCGGGGTTGGTTGAAAATATTACACCAAGTATCAAAAATACTGTTATCGTTAAGAAAATATATTGATGTGCTGGCTGGCTGTACCGGGCGTAAGGTAGCTTGCCTGTCATCTAGTTGGTGTATAGGATAATTCACTTGTAAAGGAAAAAAATGAGCATTTTAGTTAATTCCCAAACACGTGTCCTTGTTCAGGGTATCACTGGCAAGGAAGGGCAGTTTCATACCAGACAATGCGTTGAGTATGGAACCAAAGTGGTCGCAGGGGTTACACCGGGTAAAGGTGGGCAGACCATGGATGCTGTACCTGTTTTTAATACAGTGCAGGAAGCAAAAGACGCAACTGGAGCTGATGCATCTATGATTTTGGTTCCACCTCCTTTTGCGGCAGATGCAATTCTAGAGGCTGTTGATGCAGGGATTGAGTTAATTGTGTGTATCACAGAGGGTGTCCCGGTGATGGATATGCTCAAGATAAAAAATTATCTTGCCATGAAAAACACAAGACTAATTGGTCCTAACTGCCCAGGAATAATCACCCCTGGTGAATGTAAAATCGGTATTATGCCAGGACCGATTCACACCGCAGGTGGTCCTGTTGGTGTGGTGTCACGCTCAGGAACATTAACCTATGAGGTTGTACACCAGTTGACTGAGGTGGGTCTTGGTCAAACCACCTGCGTTGGTATCGGTGGAGATCCAGTGAACGGAACAGGCTTTATTGATTGCCTGAAAGCGTTCAACGATGATCCCGAAACTGAAGCTGTGGTAATGGTCGGTGAAATCGGTGGTAATGCAGAAGAAGAAGCCTCAGCGTGGATAAAAGCAAATATGAAAAAACCCGTTGTCGGGTTTATCGCAGGACTCACAGCTCCTCCTGGAAGAAGAATGGGTCATGCCGGTGCCATCGTTAGTGGTGGGCAGGGAACTGCATCCGCAAAAATTGCTGCAATGCAGGAATGTGGACTCTACGTCTGTGAGGACTTAGGCTCTCTTGGAAGATTGTGTAAAGAGGCGTTTTCCTGATTAGTGAGGTCAGATTTTAGTAAGACTTGATAATGCTACTGTGAATTTTGTTTCAAGGAGACGCGATGAATACTAATGAACAGCTGGAGCACTTAAAAAAACTGAGAGAAGAAGCAAAACTCGGTGGTGGTCAAGCGCGGATTGATAGACAGCATGCAAAGGGAAGTATGACCGCCCGGGAGCGCATAGACCTGTTGTTGGACAACGGTTCTTTTGAGGAATTTGACATGTTTAAACTCCATAGATGCACGGATTTTGGCATGGAAAATCAGAAATTCCTCGGAGATGGAGTTGTAACAGGGCATGGAACGGTAGATGGACGTATTGTGTATGTTTATGCCCAGGATTTCACAGTGTTGGGTGGTTCTCTGTCTGAGACTATGGCAGAAAAAATTTGCAAGGTGATGGATCTTGCAATGAAAAATGGTGCGCCGGTTATTGGACTTGGTGATTCCGGTGGAGCACGGATTCAGGAAGGTATTGAGAGTCTTGCTGGTTTTTCAGAGATATTCCAACGTAACGTCATGGCGTCAGGGGTTGTTCCGCAAATTTCAGCAATCTTTGGCCCATGTGCCGGAGGAGCCGTATATTCTCCAGCATTGACAGATTTCGTCATTATGGTGCAGGATCAGTCCTATATGTTTTTGACAGGGCCAAAAGTTGTAAAGTCTGTTACCCATGAAGATGTAACAACTGAAGAACTCGGTGGAGCTGCAATGCACTCAAGCAAGAGTGGAGTGTCCGATTATCCTGCTACTTCAGGGGCGGATGCCATCGAATACATACGAAGGTTACTCTCTTTTCTGCCTCAAAATAATTTAGAAAATCCCCCTGTTATTCCAACTGAAGATCCTATTGTACGATCATCAGCGGGGTTGAACGCACTGATACCTGATAATCCAAATTCAGCCTATGACATGAAGGAAGTTATTCTTCAGACGGTGGATAATAACGATTTTTTTGAAATCAAAGCAAATTTTGCTCCTAATATTATCATCGGTTTTGCCAGGTATGGTGGCGTTCCAGTTGGCATAGTAGCTAATCAACCCCTGCATTTATCTGGAGTCCTGGATATTGATTCATCTGTAAAAGCTGCCAGATTTGTACGTTTTTGTGACTGTTTCAATATCCCCGTTGTCACCTTTGTTGATGTTCCAGGCTTTTTGCCAGGAACCGCGCAGGAATATGGCGGAGTTATCAGAAATGGTGCCAAAATTCTGTATGCGTATGCGGAAGCGACGATTCCAAAGGTTACCGTTATTACCAGAAAGGCATATGGTGGAGCATATTGTGTTATGTCCTCCAAACATCTGAGGGGCGATATTAACTATGCCTGGCCAGGTGCTGAAATAGCAGTAATGGGTGCGAAAGGTGCTTCCGGGGTTCTCCATGGAAAAGATGCGCGGGACTCAGATGATCCTAAGGCATTTCTTGCTGAAAAGGAAAAAGAATATCAGGGCAAGGTTGCGAATCCTTATGTCGCAGCCCAGCGTGGATATATTGATGATATCATTGAGCCTGCCAATACACGTGCTAGAATCGTCCGGGCTCTGGGATTGCTCGATAATAAGCGTGACACTAACCCAATGAAAAAACATGGAAATATCCCTCTATAAATTTCAGTTCAGTTTGACCGTATAAAAGGAGAATCGCATGACGGTGAAAATTTTCATTAAAAGAAAAGTTCAGTCTGAAAGTGTTGTTGAGCTGACCATTTTACTAAAAAGATTACGCGCTCTAACCCTTGAGCAACCTGGCTATATTTCAGGAGAGACCCTTGGGAGAATTGATAAGAAAGATGAATGTATGGTTATCAGCTCCTGGAGATCTGTAGAGGATTGGAATACGTGGGTCAATGATCCTAAACGAATTGAGATTCAGACAGAAATTGACAAGATCCTTGGCGAAGAAACAGAGTATGCCATGTACAGTTCTTAAAAAGGGTATCTTGTCTAACCTCCCTCAAGAGGGTACTAATAGACGAGTTTTCAGAAGCTAGGCACTAATAGAGCAGGGATGTTTCGTGTCACCCAAAACGAATACCGAACCGTTTGACTATTATTGGCGATATTAAAACTATTAATCAATGGGTGAGTTGATGGCAGGAAAGAAAAAGAAAATGGCCGCAGCTCTGGCAGCCGTAAGCCTTTATATGCAACAGGAAGAGGCTGCTGCTGAGGAGCAACAAAAGGCTCAGGCGCAGCAACAAAGAGCGCAGTTTAGTCCTTGGGGACAGAGTGGTCGTCAGGATATGATGGCAATGCGGAGATTAGTCCAAATAAGAGCGTTTACACGTTTCTAATAGAATTGAAAATGTTAAAAGCTGAGGCAATAGGAGACATAGAATGAGCGATCAAGTGAAGATTACCCCATTGAATTATGATGCTGACAGACCTGCAGCTAAGAACCCGTTGAAGATTATGGATTTATCTTTAAGGGATGGACATCAATCACTTTTTGCTACACGGGGCCGAACAGAGGACATGATCCCGGTTGCAGAGATGTTGGATGAGATTGGTTTTTGGGCAATAGAAACCTGGGGTGGTGCAACTTTTGATACCATGCACCGTTTTCTCAATGAAGATCCTTGGGAAAGACTGCGTACTTTGAAGAGATACATTAAGAAAACCCCTTTTTCAATGTTGCTTCGTGCCCAAAATCTGGTGGGATACCGGAATTATGCCGATGATCTCGCCTATGCATTTGTTGATAGAGCCGCAGAAAATGGTATGGATATTTTCAGGACCTTTGATGCACTCAATGATTATCGTAACTTTGAAACGGTGGTTAAACAGATTAAAAAATGTGGCAAACATTTCCAGGGTTGTATCTGTTATACACTGACAGAGCCACGCCTTGGCGGTGAGGTCTATAATCTTGAATATTATGTAGATAGAGCCAAAGTTCTCGAAGATATGGGCGCTGACTCTGTTTGTGTTAAGGATATGGCAGGTCTTCTGGCTCCCTATGATGCGTACCCGCTAATCAAGGCTCTGAAGAAGGCTGTTAAAATTCCTATTCACCTGCACTGTCATTTCACCTCCGGTATGTCGCCTATGACCCATCTGAAGGCGGTTGAGGCTGGCGTCGATATAATCGATACCTGTATGACTCCATACGCATACAGGACTGCCCATGCAGCAGTAGAGCCTATGGTAATGAGTCTCCTTGGTACCAATCGCGATACAGGTTTTGATATCCGTAAGCTTGCTGCGATTAATGAGGTTTTGGAGAAAGAGGTACTGCCTAAGTATAAGCACCTGTTAGATGACTCTAAAATTTCAATCATCGATATTAATGTTCTTCTCCATCAAACCCCTGGTGGAATGCTCTCGAATCTTGTTAATCAGCTCCGCGATATGGATGCCCTGGATAAGATAGGCGATGTGTATACAGAGTTGCCAAAAGTTCGTAAGGATCTTGGTCAGATTCCTCTCGTTACTCCAACCAGCCAGATCGTAGGTGTGCAGACCGTTAATAACGTCTTACATGATACACCGGATGAGCGTTATAAGATGATTACCGGTCAGGTAAAAGATCTCTGTTATGGTCTCTATGGAAAGACGGCTGTACCTATTAACCCAGAGGTACAGAAAAAGGCATTGGCCGGATATCCTCGGGGTGAAGAACCTATTACTTGTCGCCCTGCGGAGGTTTTAGAACCTGAATTAGAAAACGCCAAGAAAGAGATTGGCGATCTCGCAGTTGACATGGACGATCTGATCCTCTATGCCCAGTTCCCGGTTACAGGGAAAAAATTCCTGGAATGGAAATATGGTAAGTCCGAGCCACCTGCGAGCGTCAAGGCAATTACCCTTGATGAAGTGAAAGCGAAAGATGAAATTATCAGAAAGGCAAAGGCAGGCGAACTCGTTGAGGCAAAGGCAGACGCACCACTGAAATCCCAAAATGTCAGGTCTTTCAACGTATTTGTTGATAATGAATATTTTAACGTAGATGTTGATCCGACCGGTGAAATGCAGGCGGTTCCGCTTCCACAGGCAGCAGCTTCAACAGCAGCCCCTGTCGCGGCTCCGGCGGCAGCCCCTGCAGCGGCAGCGGCTCCAGCTGCCGCTGAACCAGCCGCCGCAGCACCTGCTGATGGAACTCTGCTCCTCGCACCAATGCCTGGAATGATTGTCAGCTATGAAAAGAAAGAAGGGGACGCGGTGAAGAAGGGTGAAACACTTGTGGTTCTGGAAGCCATGAAGATGGAAAATGCCCTTGCTGCACCTTGTGACGGTACTGTTCAGGGTATTAAATTTGCAAGTGGAGACAGTGTTGCAAAGGGTGCTGTGCTCTGCGTGATTTCATAAATATTACCCATGAGGGACAGATGTCTTCCCCCTCCCACTCCTAGGGGGGAGATTGAAAGTGCCTAATAAATGTTACACTGTAGAGGGAGCCGTTTATCGGCTCCCTTCTTTTTTTATTTTAAGGGTTCTATATGATTATTAGAGAATTGAACGGGACTACACCACAATTTGGCGAGGATTGTTTTTTAGCTGAAAACGCCGTGGTGGTTGGGGATGTGGTCATGGGTGACCACTGCTCAATCTGGTACGGAGCAGTGCTCCGTGGGGATGTCCACTACATCCGAATGGGTAACAAGGTTAATATCCAGGATGGGGCTGTGGTGCATTGCACCTATAAAAAATATGCTGTGAACATTGGTAACAATGTCTCTGTTGGACATAATGCGATTGTTCATGGCTGCACTATCCATGATAATGTGCTGGTTGGAATGGGGGCGATCGTTATGGATGATTGTGTGGTTGAATCTAATACAATCATAGCGGCGGGGGCAGTTGTCACCCAGGGGACGAAGGTTGAGGGTGGTTCTATCTACGCGGGAGTGCCTGCAAAGAAGGTAAAAGATATCGGCAAGGATCTGATTTCAGGTGAAATCGAAAGAATCGCAGAAAGCTATGTTAAGTATTCCGGATGGTATAAATAAATTTTACATAGCTTCAAGGCACTTATACCCCCTTGTGGGGTGTTAGTATAACTGAAACACTATTCTTTTAATAGCGATAACAGAAAATCCGCAGCTGAGGTCGGTGAGGTTGATCCCGCTTCAACTTCAATTTTCAGTTGCGGCAGATGTTCCACTACCTTGGGGTTTGTGTAAAACCAATTTCTCAATCCATCATCGAGAAGAAAGGACATCCAGTCAAGTGCCTGGTCTTTTCTCTTTGACGCCATTTCCCCACAATCCGTCAATTTCTGTCGGTGTTCATTTATGGTCTGCCATATTTTGTCAATACCGCTGTTTTCCAGTGCACTACATGTGAGTACAGGGGGCGACCAGTTGGAGCTTGTGGGCATCAGCATGTGCAGGGCTGTCTGATATTCTTTCTTAGCAAGTTCTGCCCGGTTGATATTGTCTCCATCAGCCTTATTGATCACAATAGCATCAGCGACTTCGAGCACTCCTTTTTTGATACCCTGCAGCTCATCTCCGGCACCGGCGATCATCAAAACGAGAAAAAAATCAACCATTGATGCCACTGTTGTTTCTGATTGACCGACGCCAACTGTCTCAATTACTACTACATCGTAGCCTGCTGCTTCGCATACAAGCATTGTTTCGCGGGTTTTTCTCCCCACGCCCCCTAACGTTCCGCTGGAAGGAGATGGTCGGATAAATGCATTGCTGTTTACTGCAAGTTTTTCCATTCTGGTCTTATCGCCAAGGATTGATCCACCACTGCGACTGGAGCTGGGGTCTATTGCAAGAACGGCAACCCTGTGACCCATTTCGGCGAGCATGGTTCCAAAGCTTTCGATATAGGTGCTCTTTCCAGCTCCCGGAACCCCGGTTATACCAAGGCGTACACTGTTTCCGGTATGGGGCAGCAGATGTGCTACTATGTCACGGGCTAGTTTCTGGTGGGCTGGCAATGCGCTTTCGATAAGAGTTATGGTGCGGGCTAGTATGGGCCTGTTGCCGGCAAGCACACCGTCGACATATTCCTGAACAGTTTTTAACATTTGCAATAAAGTTTTAAGGGATTATGGAATTAGATAATATCATAAAAAACAACGGATTCGGCAGCAAGCGAGGGAGAACCGCCAAACCCGTTGTGGTGCAGCTTGAGCTATCAGCTTAGATATTTTTCTTCAAGAAGAGACAGAGTTTTATCAGCTGAATCGGGGATTGGAGTGCCAGGTCCAAATACAGCTTGTACTCCAGCTTCATAGAGAAAATCATAATCTACAGGTGGAATGACACCACCGGCTACCACCAGAATATCTTCGCCACCCGCCTTTTTTAATTCTTCTATAAGGGCAGGGATGAGAGATTTATGCCCAGCAGCAAGGCTGGATGCTCCAACAACGTGGACATCATTTTCGATAGCCATTTTCGCAGCTTCTTCAGGAGTTTGAAACATGGGGCTGATGTCAACGTCAAAGCCGAGATCAGCATAGGCACTGGCAACGACCTTGAAACCACGGTCATGACCGTCCTGGCCCATCTTGGTGACCAGAAGGCGAGGACGACGACCCTGCTTCTCAAAGAAAGTGTTGGTTCGTTCTTTGATTAAATTGATAGTCTCGTTGCTCGCTTCGAACTCAGAAGAATACGCTCCAGAAATACACCTGGTGGTTGCCACAAAACGACCGAAAGCTTCCTCTATTGCATCGGATATTTCGCCAACAGTAGCTCTGGCTCGTACCGCAGGAAGCGCTGCTTCGAGAAGATTACCGTCACCTTTAGCAGCTGCCTTGAGATCGTTAAGTGCTTTTTCTACTGCTGCCGTATCTCTGGTTGCTTTAATTTCCTTAATCCTTGCAATCTGTTCATCTCGAACAGAAGATGGTACTTCACGAACTTCAAAATCAATTTTTTCATCTTTGAGCTTGTATTTGTTAACACCGACAATAACATCTAGGCCCTGGTCAATTCTTGCCTGTTTACGGGCAGCGGATTCCTCAATGCGCATCTTAGGCATGCCGCTCTCAATTGCTTTGGCCATGCCACCGAGTCCTTCAATTTCATCGATGATTTTTTGGGCTTCTTCAATAATTGAATTGGTCAATGACTCGACATAATAAGAGCCGCCAAGCGGGTCAATGACATGACAGATTTGTGATTCTTCCTGCACTATGATCTGGGTGTTCCTGGCAATACGAGCTGAAAAATCTGTTGGTAAACCAATTGCCTCATCAAAAGAGTTGGTGTGAAGGGACTGAGTACCTCCAAGAACTGCTGTCATCGCCTCCATCGTAGTTCTGATGACGTTATTGTAAGGATCTTGCTCAGTTAAGCTCCACCCGGAAGTTTGGCAGTGGGTGCGTAACATTGAGGATTTTACGTTTTTTGGGTTAAACTTACTCATGGATCGATGCCAGAGGAATCTGGCAGCTCGAAGCATGGCTATATCCATGAAAAAGTTCATGCCAATACCAAAAAAGAACGATAGCCGTGGAGCAAAGGCATCAACATCCATGCCACTCTTTATAGCGGCCTGTACATATTCAATACCATCGGCCAAGGTAAAAGCGGTCTGGAGAACACTGTTGGCGCCAGCTTCCATCATGTGGTAACCGCTGATGCTGATGGTGTTATATTTCGGCATATTCTTTGAGCAAAAAGACATGATATCAGAAATAATCCGCATGGATGGAGTTGGCGGATAAATATAGGTATTCCTGGTAAGGTACTCTTTTAATATATCATTCTGGATAGTTCCTGCGAGTTGCTCGTGCTTGACGCCCTGTTCTTCGGCGGCGACAATATAGCCAGCGAGAATTGGGATGACAGCTCCATTCATAGTCATGGAAACGGACATTTTGTCAAGCGGGATGCCGTCAAAAAGAATCTTCATATCTTCAACAGAATCAATCGCGACCCCAGCCTTGCCAATGTCTCCTGATACCCTTGGGTGATCCGAGTCATAACCTCTATGGGTTGCAAGATCAAAAGCAACGGATAAACCTTTCTGTCCGGCAGCGAGTGCCTTGTGATAGAAGGCATTGGACTCTTTGGCTGTTGAAAAACCGGCGTATTGGCGAATTGTCCAGGGGCGGCCGGCGTACATAGTTGCCATAGGCCCACGCACGTATGGATCCATTCCAGGAAGGGTGTTGACTGACTCCATTCCCTCAAGGTCTTCTGCTGTATAGAGAGGCTTTACCTGGATGCCTTCTGGGGTGGTCCAGTTAAGAGTGTCTATGGACTTTCCTTTCATCTGTTTTTCAGCTAGTTCAGCCCACTTTGATAAATTCGGATGCTCTGACATCGTTTACTCCTTATTCGCAGTTATACAATTTTGCAGCCCCGGCAGGGGTTGAGTCATGTTGTGAGATCCACAGGCAAATTATTAAGTCAATGCTCGGAGTGGATCGGTAATAAAAGTATAGATTACTGCCCCTGTAAAAACAGGGCTCATCTCTATAGAAATTAAAACATTAGTCTCGTTGACAGAGTTCTACGAGTACTCCCCCAGTTGCCTTTGGATGGAGAAAAGCAATTTTAGCTCCACCAGCACCAATTCTTGGCTTCTGATCGATCAACTGAATACCTTTTTCTTTGAGTTCTTCAAGTGCTGCCTCAATATCAGCAACTCTGAAGGCGACGTGCTGAAAACCTGTACCTTTTTTCTCGATAAATTTTGCCACAGGTCCATCTGGTGATGTTGATTCGAGGAGTTCAACTTCACTCTCACCAACTGGAAAAAAAGCGGTGGTCACTTTTTGGGCATCGACGGTTTCGGCGCCTTCGAAATGTAGTCCCATAACATCTGACCAGAAATTTTTCCCATCATCGATGCTGTTTACCGCTATGCCCAAATGATCAATCTTAAGAATTTCCATGTTCTCCTCCAAAAATGTCTGTTTTCGCGAAATCTGAACGCGACTATTGTTATTTAAGCCTTGACGTCTTGTCCTGGATTGGTTTTTCAGGGTTGGCCATTCCCTGCCACACCATTTCAAACATTATGTTTGCCTGTTCTGATAGTGATTCATTCTTGCCCCGTAAAATCCACATAAAGAAACTTCGCTGTACAAATCCCATTAGGAAGTCGAGCAAGGTGCCGGCGCGTACATGTGGGTTGAGGATGCCTTCGCTTTGTCCCTGCCGCAACACATCAATCATGAGAGACATCATTCTGGGTTGGTCAAAGGTCCTGTCTGCCATCCAGGTCTTCATTGGCAGGGTCATAAAAACAATTCTTCCCAACCCCTCATGTCTTTCGTAATAATCGAGTTGCAACCAGAAAACCTTACGCAGTTTCTCTTTGAGATTTTCTATTCCCTTTAAATGGTCTACGATCCGATCTGTTAACTTTCCCATCCAGATATCAACGAAGGCGAAAACAAGTTGCTCTTTACTGCCATAATGCTTGTATATCGTCGTGAAACTGACGCCGGCAGTATGTGCTATGTCGCGTATTGATGCTCGGTGGAAATCTGAATTCGAAAAAATTTCGAGAACAGCGAGCTCCAGTCGTTTGTGGATGTCACTATTAAGTTGGTCGACCATGAAATGAGTTATATAGTGAGAACGTTGTTATAGATAAACAAATTATCAGGGTTTGAATCAGCTGTATATGTTCAGTTGTATTTCTTATGTATATTAGTGTTACGTGAGAAATATAAATCTAAATATCCAAAATAGTGTGCTAAGTGTGGTTCTAGTTATCTGTTGCAAGGATGTAGAGTAACATTGTTACTCATTATATGTAATGTATAATTTATTATCTTTCAAGTAAAAAGCTGTTCTTTATGAGTCCTTTTTGCGGGGAGGCTGTCAGGCGTGGGGATGGACAAGCCGTAATAAAACAATTGTCCTTTATTACGGCTTGCTAGTGGGACTTACTGCGTGTCTGTTAATTTCCAAACATTGATAAAAGTACGCCGGCGGACACTGCAGAGCCAATAACCCCGGCGACGTTTGGTCCCATGGCATGCATCAAGAGGAAGTTGCCCGGGTCTTCTTTCTGGCCAACGACCTGTGAAACCCTCGCAGCCATGGGTACAGCGGAGACTCCAGCTGAACCAATGAGAGGATTGATATTCATGTTGAGGGTTTTATTCATTAACTTGGCAAGAATAACCCCAGAGGCCGTACCAATAGCGAAGGCCACAACTCCTAAGGTGAGAATGGCGATTGTATCGATGGTGAGGAATTGCTCAGCAGTGGCGGTAGCACCTACTGTCACCCCTAGAAATATGGTGATAATGTTGATCAGTGCATTTTTAGCTGTATCTTCAAGTCTACCCACAACGCCACATTCTCTGAAGAGATTGCCAAGCATAAGCATTCCAATCAGGGTTGCTGCGGGTGGCACAATGAGTGATACAATAATAGTAACAATAATTGGGAAAATTATTTTTTCCCTTTTTGTCACGTCGCGGAGCTGAGTCATGCGGATCACGCGTTCTTCCTTGGTGGTCAAAAAGCGCATGATCGGTGGTTGGATAATTGGTACCAGTGCCATGTAAGAATAGGCTGCAATGGCAATGGGGCCGAGTAAGTGCGGTGCAAGTTTTGATGAGAGGAAAATTGCGGTTGGCCCGTCGGCTCCACCGATAATACCAATTGATGCTGCCTCCTGCGCCGTAAAGAGTCCTGATGCGATTGCGCCTATAAAAGTTATGAAAATACCAAATTGCGCAGCAGCGCCAAGAAGCAATGATTTAGGGTTGGCTATTAGCGGGCCAAAATCAGTCATGGCACCGACCCCCATGAAAATCAGGGGAGGGAAGATTCCCAGATGATCCCCCTGGAAGAGGTAATACAGCAGACCGCCGGGTTCCACCGTGTGGATAACGTTTTCTTTGATCTCCATTACCGGCTCAGCCATAAGGCCGGCAAAGGGAAGATTAGTGAGAAGAACACCAAAGGCTATGGGTACCAACAGTAGCGGTTCGAATTTTTTTACTATTGCAAGATATAACAGGATACAGGCTACACCTATCATGGCGATTGCGCCAAAGGTGAGTCCGAAAAACCCTGTACTTTTAATAAATGCGAGAAGTGCTTCCAGCATAATGAGTCTCCTGTTAAGATGACAACACGATGAGGGTGTCGCCAGCGTTAACTGATGCACCTTCGGAGATGTTGAGTTCCTGTACGACACCGTCGGCTGGAGCCTGGATTTCGTTTTCCATTTTCATAGCTTCAAGAACCAGCAGGATCTGTCCCTGGGTTACACTGTCTCCCTTGTTTACTTCGACGCGCAATACGGTCCCCGGCATTGGCGCAACAATTGCCCCACCGGCAGGGGTTTGTGCTGCTGCAGGCTTTGCCGCAGGTGCAGGTTTTGCTGCTGCAGGCTGTGGCGCGGGCTGAGGTGAAGGCGCGGGCGTGGATTTTGGTGCTGGTGTCTGAGCTGAACCCTGTTCGTTGATTTCTTCAATCTCAACCTTGTACTCACTGCCGTTTACAACCACTCTGAATAATTTCATTTATATCTTCTCCCTTTGTAGTTTATTGTTTTAATAGTTAAAATCTGCTGTTCATCTGTTCAATAATTCCGGCACGATTCCAGGCCGGGGAGTTGTCTTCAACTTTTTTAATGTTCTTGATTACTATATTGCTGGATGATGTTTTCAGTGTCATGGCTATGGCGGTTGTTATTGCTGCAACAAGCTCGCAGTCATTATGTTGCTGTGATGTCGCATCATCTATTGCTGAGTCTGGTTCTGTTGCGGCTTCTGCAGCGGTGGTAGACGTCGGACTGTTTTTTTGAGGGTTAAGGATTTTGTTCATCCAGGAAATGATGAAAAGCAGGACGACCAGGGCCGTGAAGGTTATGCCCATCCCCAGGACTGTGGTGATGAGTCCTGCCTGTATCTTGTCCGATATGGCGAGACTCTCCATGATTTCAGGATTGGCAAATTTGGCCAGGAGTTCTGTGACTGTCATGTGATGTTCCCCTGTTAGAGTGGAAGGTTGCCGTGCTTTTTAGAAGGTAATTTTTGTCTTTTTCCTTCGAGCATGTTCAGGGCATCTATTATTCTTTGTCTGGAGCTATGGGGCTCGATTACGTCATCGACGAACCCACGTTCAGCGGCCTTGTATGGGGTTGCAAATTCGGCGGAGTATTCCTCGATTATTTTCTTTTTTGTTTCGGCCTTGTTCTCAGCTTTGGCTATATCATTTCTAAAGATGATATTTGCAGCGCCTTCAGAGCCCATTACTGCAACTTCGGCTGATGGCCATGCAAAAACCATGTCGGCTCCAAGTGATTTGGAACACATCGCCAGGTAGGCACCTCCATAAGCCTTTCGTGTGATAACAGTGACCTTGGGGACAGTCGCTTCGCTGTAGGAGTAGAGAAGTTTTGCCCCGTGTCGGATGATGCCTCCGTACTCTTGATTGGTTCCGGGGAGAAAACCCGGTACATCCACAAAGGTGAGCAGAGGGATGTTAAAGGAGTCGCAGGTTCGAATAAATCTGGCGCCTTTATCTCCGGCATTTATGTCCAGGCAGCCCGCCATTACGTTGGGTTGGTTTGCAACTATACCTACAGACTTACCATTTATTTTGGCGTACCCGGTAACCAGATTTGTGGCAAAATAAGGTTGGTACTCCATGAACTCACCGTTATCGATGATGGGGAGAATTACATCAAGAATATTGTATGGTTTATTGGGGTTGTCCGGAATGAGGTCGTCGAGTTCATCGATTTGTCTGTTGATGTCATCAAGACATTCGGTGGCCGGGGCCTTTTCCATTGAGTTGGATGGCAGGTATTTCAGTAGATTGCGTATGCTCGCCAGACACTGGTGTTCGTCGGTTGCCATAAAATGAGCATTGCCGCTTATGCTGTTATGGGTCATTGCACCACCGAGGTCTTCAGAGGTGACAATTTCGCCCGTTACCGTTTTGATTACCTGGGGACCGGTAATGAACATCTGAGAGGTTTTGTCCACCATAAAAATAAAGTCGGTAAGTGCAGGTGAGTAGACGGCTCCTCCAGCACAGGGGCCCATAATTGCAGAAATCTGCGGTATAACCCCTGAGTAGATGGAGTTTCGGTAAAAGATACTGCCGTAGCCATTGAGTGCGTCGACCGCCTCCTGGATCCTTGCTCCGCCGGAGTCGTTGAGGCCTACTAAGGGTGCACCCACTTTTGCAGCTGAGTCCATCGCCTTGACGATTTTGGCGGCGTGCATTTCACCTAGAGAACCACCCGTTATGGTAAAATCCTGGGAGTAGGCGTAGACGACCCGGCCATCTATCTGGCCGTAACCTGTGACCACTGATTCACCTTCAAAATCCATCTTGTCCATGCCAAATCTGGTACAGCGATTTTTTACAAAGGCGTCGATTTCTATGAAAGTTCCTTCGTCGAACAGTAATTGAAGTCTTTCCCGGGCGGTCATCTTTCCTTTGGCATGCTGTTTTTCTATCCGTTCAGCCCCGCCTCCCATGGACAGTTTTTCTTTCTTTTTCTGCAGGAATTCTCTTTTATCCAAAGACATGTGTTGAGCTCCTTGAGGTTCTTTTTTTAGTGTCTGTGATAAGTGCCTTACTCCAGAGAAACTGCAATAAAAAAACAAGTATTCTGGAGACCGTATTGAAATTAAGAGCTTAAAATAATCTCCAAGGCACTTATCCCGACTTATTTCCCGTTTATCGGGGTTGGTCTTTTTTCTTGTTGTTTGCTACAAATTACTATTCTCATCGTCCTGATCGATATCAGGGTAGTTGTATTCTATGATATCTGGATTTGCCATGCCTTGCCATATCATTTCAAATAGAGCATTGGCGTTAGTGGTGAGGCTGTTCTGTTTTCCGCGAATTATCCACATAAAAAAGGTGCGCTGAATAAAGCCCAGCATGAAATCAAGTAGGGATCCGGCACGTATCTCCGGATTAATAATTCCTTCCTTTTGGCCTTCTTTGAGTACATTAATTATTAGAGTGATCCTTCTTTTCTGGTCAAAGGAGTTGTCTGCCATCCAGGTTTGCATGGGAAGTGTCATAAAGAGAATTCTTCCAAGTCCTTCATTGCGTTCGTAATAATCAAGGTGGAGCCAAAAAACTTTTCTCAGCTTTTCTTTTAGATCTTCTATGCCGTTGAGGTGGTCAGCAATACGATCGGTGAGTTTGCCCATCCAGATATTGACGAATGCGAACAGCAGTTGCTCTTTACTGCCATAATGTTTGTAAATGGTTGTAAAACTGACGCCAGCACGTTCTGCAATATCACGAATGCTGGCCTTATGGAAGTCTGAAGTTGAAAAAATCTCCATCACTGCAGTTTCGAGTCTGTCTTTTACGTCCGGTTTGAGATCTTCTAGCATTGTTGGCTGTGTTTGAATGAATAGCTTTATGCTTCTTTGCTCAACTGTAAAAAATCATCTCTTCCTGCAAAGAAAACTGTTCTTGCCGGCAACCTCTTGGTTGAGTCTTTTTTCTTAAAACGTCTTATAAATATGGTGTGAAAAAAAATATAAACTGATGAATTTACAAGGGGAAAGAAGTGTATTCGGTTGCAGTTAGTGTCTTTTGTACTGTAATAGTTAGATAAAAAGAAAAAGATATGAAATTAACAATTAGTTGTTTCGTAGTTTGGGTAACATTGTTACTGTTCATTTACTAGATATTTAATTTGTTTGTCAAGTGAAATTACTTGTCAAGTTGTTCGCTGATTTCGAATATGAACAGGAGGAAAGTTGTAACGCTAAGGATTGATTGTGATAATAATTATTGTTGCTTATCAGTTTGAGTTGGAAAATATGTAAGAAAAATGCTAGCTTTGATTTTGCTCAAAAATTTAAAGCGTTGGCTTTGTTAAATGAAATAGTCTTTGTACGGGAGATCAGGATCGTAATGATATCAGATTCAGGAGAGGGATGATGAGTGAAACTGCTTTCAAGGCAATGGTTGTCAAAGAGCTTGCCGATAAAACATTTGAACGTTCAATAGAAACGAAAAGTATCGATCAATTACCAGTTGGGGAAGTCCTTGTCAAGGTCATGTACTCATCGCTCAATTATAAGGATGCTTTGTCCGCTAGCGGCAACAGAGGAGTGACCAGGTCGTATCCACACACCCCCGGAATTGACTGTTCAGGGGTGGTGGAGGCTACAGCCAGCGAGGATTTTCAGGTTGGCGACAAAGTCATAGTTACCAGTTATGATCTTGGCATGAACACTTCCGGCGGGTTTGGCCAGTATGTAAGGGTCCCTGGAGAGTGGGTAGTGCCCTTGCCGGAGGGACTTACTCTTCGCGAGAGTATGGTTTACGGTACCGCTGGTTTTACCGCTGCAATGTCTGTCTTTGCTCTTACCCAAAAAATTCCGGTGGAACGTGGTGAGATACTGGTTACTGGCGCAACGGGAGGAGTTGGTACTCTGGCTGTTGCGCTTTTGGCGAGACTCGGTTATCAGGTGGCTGGGGTGAGCGGCAAACCTGATGCCTTGAATTTTCTTCAACAGTTTGGAGTGAAAAAAGTAATAACGAGAGAAGTGGCAACCGAAGGTAATGAGCGACCTGTGTTAAAGCCCCAATGGGCTGGTGTAGTTGACACGGTTGGAGGTGATATTCTTGCCGCTGCAATAAAATCTACCGATGCGCAGGGCGTCGTTACCTGTTGTGGTAATGTTGCTTCTCCTGATTTACCTATTAACGTTTTTCCGTTTATTTTACGGGGAGTAAGCCTTGCTGGTATTGATTCTCAGAATTGTCCAATGGCGCATCGGAGAATGATTTGGAAAAAGATGGCCACTGAGTGGAAACCTGAGGGTTTGGAGAAGTTATGCCGAGAGGTCACTCTTGATGGTTTAGGTGCTGAAATCGATTTGATCTTACAGGGTGGTCAGACTGGCAGAGTAATTGTCAATATGGCGGAGTGATCTGTCTTTGGAAAAACAGTAAAAGTTGTAGTTAGGAAAAGGATATAATTAATTTCTGCTGTCATAGGGAAATCCGTGGACGTTGTTAACAGCACATGGGAAGGGCTTATGAAAAAAACAGGATTTATTTACGATGATAGATATTTGCTTCATGATACTGGAGGGTATCACCCTGAATCACCAGAACGGCTAAAGGCGATACACAGTCGTTTGGTTGAAACAGGGCTTCTTGAAAAGCTTATTCTGCTGGAACCACAAAGGGCAAATCAGAGGTGGATTGAAGCTGTTCATAATATACATTACATCATGAAATTTGAAGAAACATGCATGTATGGTTTGACTGAATTTGATCATCCGGATAATGCCGTATGTAGAGATTCCTACGAAATTGCATTTCTTGCTGTCGGTGGTGTTTTGAAGGCTATAGACGGAGTTATGAAAGGCGAGCTGGATAACGCATTCTGCGCGGTTCGCCCCCCTGGGCACCACGCAGAGGTGGATAAGCCCATGGGTTTTTGCTACTTTAATAATGTGGCCATCGGAGCAAGGTATCTGCAACAGGAATATGGCTTGGAGAGGGTGGCAATAATAGACTTTGATGTGCACCACGGCAATGGTACCCAGCACATTTTCGATCACGATCCTACGGTGCTCTATTACTCTATACATGAGCATCCTTCTTTTGCTTATCCTGGTACTGGCAGAGAGTTTGAAGTTGGAATAGGGGAAGGTGACGGGTTCACCTCAAATTCTCCTGTTCTTCCAGGCAAGGGTGATGAAGAGTATCAACGGTTAATTATGCAGGATCTTGTGCCGGCAATCAAAAAATTCAAACCTGAGTTTATAATTCTTTCAGCCGGGTTTGATGCCCATGAGAGTGATCTTATGTCAGGGACGAACCTGACGACATATGGTTACGATTTTGTCTCAGATGTTATGATGAATCTTGTCAACAAATTCACGGACGGTAAGGTGGTCTCTGTACTTGAGGGTGGTTACAACCTTGAGGTGCTCCCGGAGTTGGTGGAAAATCATATTAAAATGTTAGCTGGACTCAGGTCCTTTTAATACACTGTTATATATGAATTACTGGAGGTGTTATGTTTGTAAGTGAGAGGATGGCAACGGACCTGATTACTGTTGGCGTCGAAATGACGATTTTTGAAGCGAAGCAGTTGATGACGGAAAAAAATATTCGTCATCTGCCGGTTATTGATGGGAGTGGCAAGCTCCTGGGGATAGTCTCCGATAGAGATATGCGTGATGCAATGCCTTCAACGCTGTTAAAAAAACCCGATTACGAGGTCACCCTTAGTAAGATAGGCAGTAATAAAGTTGCGGATATTATGACGAAAAATCCGCTTACAATACTGCCTTTCTACACTCTACAGGATACTCTTCTGGTTATGCAGAAGAAGAAAGTTGGGGCGTTGCCCGTGGTGGATGAGGATGGCTATCTTAAAGGGATTTTGTCAACCAGAGATCTTTTGAAAGCATTTGTGCGTGTTCTCAATATTGACGAGCCTGGCACTCTTCTCTGTGTGGTTGTAAATGAGGAGACGGGTCAGCTGAAAAAAATAGTTGATATTGTCAGTGAAGAAAATATTTCACTTGGTAGCGTGCTCGTATCGAGATACTGGGAGACTGATAAGAAGGCTATTTTTCCTTACCTGCTGACCAATAATGTCATGAACGTCAAGAAAAAGATTCTCGACCAGGGATTTGAGCTGATAGATCCAATGAAATGGTATCTGGACCAGCTACCGTCGAAAAAAGAATAGTATTAACATCGAAAAGGTTGTTTCTCAGGTTCAGACCTTACCACAATTTGAAAAAAGGCCCCCTCTTATTTGCTGGAGGGGGTGAAAGGGTGTAGTTTTTATTTTGATGCGGTCTCTTTCTTTATAGTCGTACAATTGGCTGTAGTCAGATTCTCTCTCCCAACCTCTGTAGGAATTAGCATCCGCTGCCTGGGTTGGTAGGGTTGCAAGTGTCACTGCTAGTTCTGCCTGAAAAAGTCTTCTAAAAACATTTTTCTCCATCCCTCTGTTTGGCGTAGCTGTTTGAGCTCAGCACTTTTCTTACCACTCAGGGTTTTGATTAACATTTTTAACTCAGAGCTATTGCCTATGAGAGATGGCGCAATTCCAAGGAGCTCGCATTTTAAATTTATGAGATTGTTGAGTCTTTGAAGGCTTTCTTTATCTCCGCTACTCAATCGTGTGGGTTTTTTGATTTGCGGGTAGAGTGTTTCATTTTGTGAAAGTGTGGTTTCCACTATTGCTGTGAGTGTGGTTCCATATCTCTTTGATCCTTTCTCGGAAATTGAGGCCTGCTCCTTTAGCTGCTCAACATCAGTGGGTTTTGCTTTAGCAATTTCCAGGAGTATTGCATCTTTAAGTACATGGCCCCGAGGGCGATTCAATTTTTTGGCCATTCCTTCGCGCCAGGTAACCAGGTTTTTGAGAGTTGCCAACCCTTTTCTGTCCAGGCTGCTGCTACCGCGTAATTTTCTATATCTCTCTGTATTTGTTGAGCCGTTGTAGTTTGCCGGATTGTTGAGAAGATTTAGTTCTTCCTGGAGCCAGGATCTGATTTTTGGACCGATAATCCTGGTGAGCAATAAAACCCGGACAGCCCGTAGGTAGCGTACGTCGTCAAGGGCATATCTGATCTGGTTTTCGCTAAGCGGGCGTTTTAGCCAGTTGGTTCTGGTCTCATCTTTTGAAAGCTCAATGTCGAGTAGTTCTTTTACAAGATTACAGAGGGAAAGAGTTGCTGAAAAGTTAGAAAAACCGGCAGAGAGCCTGGTGTCAAAAATATTTTGCGGTATAACTCCCGTTGCCCTCGCCAGTATTGTGAGGTCTTGTGGGGCATCGTGGAATATTTTAATGACAGATCGATCTGACAATAATTCTCCTAACGGTCGTAAGTCGGTAATTGCAATAGGATCTATGAGGTAGCATTCTTCATCCGAGAGCGCTATCTGGATTAGTCCTAATTGAGGATAATAGGTTCGTTCCCAGACAAATTCTGTGTCAAGGGCAACGGCATCGGTGTGCCGTGCCTTTTCAACAAGAATAGCCAACTCTTTCTCGTCTTGGATTAATGTATCTAAGGGGGTCATTTTCTGTTTAAAAGTTTTTCGAGTTGTGTCAGGTGCCAGACGATTATCAGGTGGTATAACCTGGGGTAAAAAGTACAAATTCGAAGGCCTGCTGTTGGCAGATATGTTTCTGCCCTCGGTTTTATATAGTAAAAAGACAAGAATAAGGGAGAAAAGACAAGAATTAATCTTCTTTTAACTGTTTATTTGATATATCCGATACGGCTATTTGTAATAGATGGCGATTTTCCTGTTTGTGCAGAGAGACCGTTCCAATGGTAAGGTGACCATGTTCTACTATATATTGAAAAGAATTTTACTTATGATTCCGACTCTCTTTGGAGTAATGGTTGTTACCTTTGCCATTACACAGTTTGTTCCAGGGGGGCCGGTGGAAAAGCTGATTGGCGACATTGAAGGTTTTAGCAAGGGTGGAGAGGTTTCCACTGGAACCATGGCTATTTACCAGGGAGGAGCTGGCCTGGACAGTGAGAGAGTGGAGCACCTTAAGAAACTCTACGGCTTTGATCAACCACCGATTGTCCGTTTTTTTACCATGATGAAGAATTACTTGTCTTTTAATTTCGGCAACTCCTACTATTATCACCAGAGTGTTGTTAATCTAGTTATTTCCAAGATGCCGGTTTCTATGTCGCTTGGGTTCTGGAGCTTTCTCATAGTGTATGGGGCCTGTATTCCCCTTGGCATAAAAAAAGCGGTTCACGATGGCACAAAATTCGATTTGATAAGTTCCACTGTGATTCTTGTGGGGTATGCCGTTCCCGGGTTTGTGCTTGGCATTTTACTTCTTGTGTTTTTTGGTGGTGGCAGTTTCTGGTCTCTATTCCCACTGCGGGGCCTGGTCTCAGATGGCTGGCAAAGTTTAAGCCCTGTGATGAAATTGCTAGATTATCTGTGGCATATGGTGCTTCCTATTGTTGCATCGGCTTTTGGAAGCCTGGCTGTTATGACAATGCTTACTAAGAATTCCTTTCTGGAGGAGATTAGAAAACAATACGTAATGACTGCCCGTGCTAAAGGTTTATCTGAAACTCAGGTGCTATATAAACATATTTTTAGAAATGGTATTATTCCTATAATTACAGGATTTCCTGGATATTTTGTGGCTTCATTTTTTACCGGTAGCCTCCTGATAGAGACCATCTTCTCTCTGGACGGAATGGGTTTGCTGGCGTATCAGTCTGTGTTAAACAGGGATTATCCTGTGGTCCTTGGCACTCTTTATTTTTTTACTATTATTGGTTTGATTTGCAGATTGCTTTCAGATCTCAGCTATGTTGTGGTTGACCCACGTATCAGTTTTGAGGGTCTTGATGCTTGAGTGTGGAAAGCAGCGTCAAAAAAAAGGTGTTCCAGTATCTCCTGTAGCTAGTAAAAGGGGGCGATACTGGACTCAGTTCAAACGCAATAAAAGAGGGTACTACAGCCTGATGATTTTTTTGTTTCTCTTCGTTTTAACGATGTTGGCAGAATTTATCAGCAATGATAAACCGCTTTTAATCAGATATGGGGGAGAGTACTATTCCCCGGTTTTTGTATCCTACCCTGAAACTACCTTTGGTGGAGATTTTGAAACTGAAACAGACTATAAAGACCCCTATTTTGAAGAATTACTCAAAGGGGAAACTGATTTCGCTCTTTTTCCCATCAATAAACATAGTTTTGACACTATAAATCAGGAAATTGATGGTCCGGTTCCATCTCCTCCTACAGCGGATAATTTTTTAGGTACGGACGATAAAGGGAGAGATGTACTTGCATGTATTATTTATGGTTTTCGCTTAAGTGTACTTTTTGGCTTAATCCTGACCGCTATTGGCATAGTAGTTGGAGTAATTGCAGGGGGCATTCAGGGATATTTTGGCGGACGAATTGATCTTTTTTCCCAGCGTTTTATTGAGGTGTGGGGGGCCATGCCGGAGTTGTACCTGTTGATTATTTTTGCCTCAATTTTTAAACCAGGTATTGTGTTGCTGCTTATTTTGCTCTCACTTTTCAGCTGGATGGGGCTCTCGGACTATGTAAGGGCTGAATTTTTGAGAAGTAGAAACCTGGAATATGTTAAAGCAGCACGGGCACTTGGGGTTAGTAATATAAAAATTATGCTTAACCACTTGCTGCCCAACGGGTTGACGCCGGTTGTCACTTTTTTGCCATTTAGAATTTCCGCAGCCATCCTTGCCCTTACAAGTCTGGATTTTTTAGGTCTCGGAGTACCACCTTCAACTCCAAGTCTTGGACAACTGCTTGCCCAGGGGAAGGGGAATATCGACGCCTGGTGGTTGTCGCTCTCGGCATTCGGGGTACTGGTTGGGATGCTTGTGTTGTTAATTTTTATAGGGGAAGCCCTCCGGCAAACTTTCGATCCAAGAAAAAAGTGATTGCGCAATGTTTAAGCAGTTGTCGTGATGTGATCTCCAACCCGCGATGCCACTTTTCTGATGTTACGAAGTGGTAACTAATAAGAATTCCAATGTATTGACTTCTTGTTGTCGCGTATATATCGTAGCGAGCGGGTTATTCGTTATTTCAGTATACAGTGCTTATCTTCAAATAGTAGAGAGAGCTTCGAGACACTTATCCAGTGAGACTAAAAAAACAATCAGTCGGGTTAGAGTATTTATGAAAAGATTAATTTTCACTTCTATTGTCGTTATTGTAATGCTTTGTAGCAATGGTTGGTCCGTAGAGCTGGGCCCCACAGAAAGTTTAAAACCGGTTCTGGCCGGATTGACCGCAGTACTAACTGATGAGAGCCTTAAAGGCGCGGTCCATTTGCAGGAACGGCGAAATATAATCATGGCGGAAATAAAAAAAGGGTTTGATTTTCGTGAGATGTCTAGGCTGGTTGTGGGGAAGAGATGGCGTAAAATCACAAAAGAACAGCGTGATTACTTCACCGAACTGATGACCAAGCTGATGGAGAACGTCTATATAGGTAAGCTTGAAGGTTATTCTGATCAAACTGTTGAGTACGTGGGGGAGAAGGTGAAAGGGCAGAGGGCACAGGTCACTACTTTAATAGCAAACAACGATATTGAGGTTCCAGTCCACTATGTGATGAAAAAGAAAAAAGGAAAATGGATGGTTTATGATATCAATATTGAGGGAGTGAGCCTGGTTCGCAACTATCAACAGCAGTTTAAATCCATCCTCAGAAAAGACAAATTCGAAGGCCTTGTGAAGGTGCTTGAGGAAAAAACTGAATCCTTTCAGGATGATAGCGAGTGAAGCCATTCAGATTACTGAACCACACAGGAGATAGCCATGTGCCTACGGCTCTCTTTCTTTGCCTTGACAAGCGGAGCAACTTCTGAGTTTGGTAATGACTGACGTTTCACACTATTTTTACTGATTTTTAGGGGGAAGTTGTTTTTTTCTAGCCAATTTGAAATAAATTGATTATTTTTCATTCTTTTTATTTTTGATATTTTGTTGTCTGCTGCCTCATCTCTGCGGTCATGTCATAAAAACAACAAATCAAAAGGATGTTTTAAGCCAGAGGGCAAATGTAGGGAGACCTTCGAACCATTTATACCCCATGTGGGCTGATAGGTATAAACTCACGATCCATGAAATTGCATTTTGATGATATTGGTGCACAACCAATCCGCCTCACTGTTGAAGATAACAGCTGGTTACCAAGTGATGCAGAGCTTGATGTTACAGCCGTAGCTAAGATAACTGTGAGCCGACGAAATAATGAAAATATTGTTTTGCGAGGCGAACTGAAAGGAAAATATTTTTCCAGATGCGGGAGATGCGGGGCAGATGTTAAATCGGATCTGCAGAGTAGTTTCGAATATATTGTGATTCTGGGAGAAGAAGAGATACCTGAATTGCAGGATGTAGAGTGCATTGAGCAGGATGTCAATACGTTTTACGTTCGGGAACCAGAAATAGATGTTGATGGAATTTTGATGGAGCAGGCCTATCTGGATTTGCCCCTTAGAGTTCTATGTAGTGATAATTGTAGAGGAATTTGTGCTGGCTGTGGTGTTAACCTAAACAGGGAAACATGTGACTGTTCAAAGGATAACAGTGGTTCACCCTTTGCAATACTTAGTAAGTTAAAGAAATAACTTAAAATATTATTATGGTATGATTCATACCAAATTTGGAGGATACAATGGCCTTACCTAAAAGAAGACATTCCCGTTCCCGTACTCGAAAAAGACGATCACATGACGCTTTGACTCCCCCTGGGCTGTCACTTTGTGGACATTGTGGAGAGCCAAAGGAGCCACATCGTCTGTGTGGTAGTTGTGGAAAGTACAACGGGAGAACTGTTTACTCTCTCGACGCTGAGTTGGAATAGGAGAGTGGCGTGCATATAGCCCTGGATGCCATGGGCGGTGACCATGGCTCAGAGGAGTTGATTGCCGGGGCACTATGTGCCGTTAAAGAGACAGGCGTACGTGTAAGCCTGGTCGGTGAAGAATCCCTTCTTAACTCGCATATCGAGACTCTCGCACCAGATTCAAAAACAGCGAAGCTGATAAATATTGTTCATTCATCGCAAGTAGTTGGAATGAATGAAAATCCTGTAAATGCAATTCGAAAGAAAAAAGATGCTTCCGTTATGGTTGCCTTTGATCTTGTCCGGCGCGGTGAGGCTGATGCGGCTGTGAGTGCTGGGAATTCAGGTGCTACTATGGCAGCTGGAATACGGAAACTTGGCCGGCTTGGAGGTATCGCGAGGCCGGGAATAGCGTCCATTTTTCCTACGCTGAAAAGGCCGGTTGTGATGATGGATATTGGTGCAAATGTAGATTGTAAATCTTTGCACCTGTTTCAATTTGCTGTAATGGCGACGGCTTTTTCCCGTATTAACGGGGTGGAGAATCCACGGGTTGGTTTGCTTACCATAGGTGAAGAGACCGGCAAGGGAAATAGCCTTATTAAAGAAACCTATCCTCTTTTGGAAAAAAGTTCGCTCAATTTTGTCGGCAATGTTGAGGGACGTGATGTCTTTCAGGGCAATATTGATGTTATCGTTTGCGATGGCTTTGTCGGTAATATTTGTCTAAAGGTCAGTGAAGGGTTGGCTGAAGCAGCGATGCAGATGTTAGGTGACGAAATAAAAAAATCATGGCGTGCAAAGATAGGTTATTTATTGGCACGACATGCATTCAAAGCTTTTAAAAAGCGGGTTGATTACGCCGAATATGGTGGAGCGCCGCTCCTTGGTATTGATGGAGTGGGGATTATATGCCACGGGAAATCAACCTCACACGCTATTAAAAATGCTATTTTGGCTGCTGCACAGATGGCAAAGGGAAATATCAACAGAGATATCCTGGATAGTCTTGCTGTTGGTAATAATGTGGAACATTTGGAGATGTAATGGGAACAGTAATACTCGGCACCGGATCTTGTCTACCTAAAAGGGTAGTTACGAATGTTGAGTTGGAATCCGTTGTTGAAACAGACGATGAGTGGATTCGCACCAGAACAGGAATTGTCACAAGACGGGTCAGTGGTAAAGGAGAACACACCTATCAATTAGCTGCGGAAGCTGCACGGCGTGCACTTGCTGCGGCAGACGTTTCACCTGAGGAAATTGGCCTAGTGGTTGTTGGCACCATCAGTTCGCATATGCAGATGCCATCGAGCGCCTGTTTTGTACAAGATGAAATCGGAGCAGTGAATGCTTTTGCGTATGACCTCAACGCTGCATGCTCCGGCTTTTTGTTTGGTCTTGATCTTGCGGATAAGTATATTAGTTTGGACCATTCCATGAAAGTCTTGATCATTGGAGCCGAGGCACTCTCCAGTAGATTAGATTATAAGGATCGCAATACCTGCATTCTTTTTGGCGATGGTGCAGGGGCCGCTGTTCTTGGATATTCTGACAGTGATCGTGGAATAATCGGCACCCATATGCTCTCCGACGGGAGTTTATGGAAGTTGCTTCACATGCATGGCCCTGAAAGTTCCAATCCCGATCTAGCAGAGGAAAACTGGACTGGAGCTTATATCCGTATGGAAGGGCGTGAAGTATTCAAGCACGCCATCAGGGCGATGGAAGGTTCTGTTCGCAGCCTGCTAGAAAGCGAGGGGATCAGTCTCGACTCTGTGGATCTTGTTATTCCGCACCAGGCAAATACTAGAATTTTAAACAAATTAATAAAACGCCTTGAACTACCACAGCGTAAAGTATTTATAAACGTCCCTAAGTATGGTAATACATCGGCTGCATCAATCCCTATCGCCCTTGACGAGGCCAATGACAGTGGTTTGATCGCAAAAGGCGACACCGTTCTGTTCTGTTCCTTCGGTGGAGGATTTACCTGGGGAGCAGCCCTGATTAAGTGGTAAACAGGAGATATTAGTATGGACTATTTTTTATCTGAAGAACAACAGATGATCGTTGATATTGCAAAGCAGATCTCTGATGAACGTATAATACCGCAACGTGCAGCGCTTGACGAAGCACACGCCTTTCCAAGAGAAATTCTTAACGAAATGGCCCAGGCCGATCTTTTTGGTGTACCCATTCCTGAAGAATATGGAGGGTTTGGAGGGGGGTGTTTTGATATTGTCCTCACCGTTGAACAATTAGGAAGAGGTTGCATAGGGGTAGGGACTGCCTTTGCGGCGAATTTTCTTGGGGTGTACCCAATCATCATCTCAGGTTCTGAGGAGATGAAACAGAAGTATCTGCCTGATGTGGCAACTGGCAAAAAATTTGGTGCCTTCGGACTCACTGAAGCCAATGCTGGCTCCGACGCGTCAGGCATTCAGACCACTGCAGTTCTCGATGGGGATGAGTGGGTGCTCAATGGAACCAAACAGTGGATTACCAACGGCGGAGAAGCGCAGATTTACTCTGTTGTTGCTATTACTGATCGCAGCCGTGGTCCCCGTGGCGCATCAATGTTTGTTGTGGAGGAAGGTGACCCAGGTTTCTCATGTGGTCCAAAAGAAAAGAAGATGGGGATTCGCGCTTCTTCAACCACAGAACTCATTTTCAAGGATTGCCGTATCCCCAAAGATAGACTCATTGGGCGCCAGGGTACAGGATTTATCACTGTGATGAAGACCCTTGATCTATCAAGACCTGGTATTGCAGCCCTGGGAGTCGGGCTTGCTCAAGGTGCACTTGATGAAGCTGCGCAATATGCGAAACAGAGACAACAGTTTGGCAAACCAGTTATAGCATTTCAAGCGGTTCAGCATATGCTTGCCGATATGGCAATTGGTGTGGAGTCTGCGCGTTCTCTGGTCTATGCTTCTGCCAAACATATTCAGGCCCATCCTAAGGATATGTCCAAGGCCAGTGCTCTCTGCAAGACCTATGCAACCGACGTCGCCATGAAAGTATCCACAGATGCTGTACAGGTGATGGGTGGTTATGGGTACATGTCTGAATACCCTGTAGAGAAAATGATGCGGGATGCAAAGATTCTTCAAATCTATGAGGGGACTAATCAGATCCAGCGTAATGTCATTGGGCAGGAAATTAACAAAGAATATTCCTGATTCCTCAGGAGGGATTAGTGTCTTGCTCACACCCTCTTTAGAGGGCAGATATTTTTGACAGGCATTGAGGAGTAACAGGATAAAAGAAATCTGCAGAAACCCTATCTGTTTTCATCTATTACAGGTTGTTGAATGAAAATTATTGTATGCATCAAACAGGTACCCGACGCAAAAGATGTACGTCTGGACCCTGAGACTAATACCCTTGCACGAGAAGGGGTCGAGTCGATTATGAACCCGTATGATCAGCACGCTCTAGAAGAAGCTGTGCGCTTAAAGGAGCAGCACGGCGGCGAAGTTGTTGCTGTCACTATGGGTCCACCTCAGGCCGAAGAAATGTTGCGCCAGGCTATTACATGTGGCGCTGATGAGGTGGTTCTGGTTTCAGACAGGGCTTTTGCTGGGGCCGATACCTGGGCTACTTCCTATACCCTCGAGAACGCGTTAAAAGCTATTGGGGAGTATGATCTTATCCTTTGTGGTAAACAGGCCATTGATGGAGACACTGCTCAGGTAGGACCTGGTCTTGCCACCAGACTTGGCATTCCCTTTATTACCTGTGTGCAAAAAATTCGGGAAGCTCGAGAAAATGGCCTGGTTGTAGAAAGAATGATGGATGATGGTTATGATGTTGTAGCTGTTGAATATCCTGCTCTCTTGACGGTTGTAAAAGATATAAATGAGCCCCGTGTTCCTTCTCTTAAAGGAAAGATGAAGGCAAAGAAAGCCGTAATCAGAACACTTTCTGCTGAAGATATTAAAGCCGATCCGGCATGTATCGGTTTACCCGGTTCACCGACAAAAGTTGTCAAAGTGTTTCCACCAGAACCGCGTGGAGGAAGAGCTGTTCTCCAAGGTACACTTGATGAGCAGCTTGATCAATTAGTAGAAAAACTCGTCCCATATTTGTAAACACATAAGGGAACAATTGGTATGTTGAAAGTTAGTAAAGAGCTGTGCGTAGGTTGTGGTATTTGTGAAGACAGCTGCCCTTTTGGTGCTATCGAAATAGAAGATGGTCTTGCTGTTATAGGCGAGTCATGCACTCTTTGTGGGGCGTGTGTTGAGAGCTGTGAACTGGAAGCGCTGTCACTGGATGTGCAGGATAAATCGGTCCAGGATGATTTTGAGGCCTGGAAGGGTGTCAGTGTGTACTGTGAGTTCAGGCGAGGAGTACTTGCGCCGGTATCCCTGGAGCTACTGGGGATAGGTAGAAAGCTTGCAGATAAACGAAAGGTTGCTTTAAGTGCCATTCTCATTGGCCATGAAATCGAAGAAAGTGTGGCAGATACGCTCATTGGTCACGGTGCAGACACCGTGTATATAGCTGATCACGAGTCCTTCGCTCAATTCAGGGAAGATCTCTATAGCAATCTTACCTCTAAAGTTATCAAGGAATATAAACCTGAGATCGTTCTCGCTGGTGCCACAGCCATCGGACGTTCATTTATTCCCGGGGTCGCAACTGAACTTAATGCCGGTCTTACTGCTGATTGCACTGCCCTGGAAATCAGAGATGAGGACGGCGCATTGCTGCAGACCAGACCAGCTTTTGGCGGCAATATTATGGCGACGATAGTGTGTGAAGCATCGAGGCCGCAGATGGCTACAGTTAGACCAAAGGTTATGAAGGAGCTTGGGTTTGATGCGGATCGAACCGGAGAGCGAATTTATATCGATATTCCTGAAACGACTGATGGCAGCCGGATCCAAGTCATAGAAAGTGTTGTTTCCGAGAATGCGAACGTCAATATTCAAGAGGCGGATATTCTCATATCAGGAGGTCGAGGGCTTGAGAGTGAAAAGGGTTTTGCTTTAATCCGAGAACTGGCTGAAACAATGGATGCAAAGGTGTCGGCATCACGTGCAGTTGTGGATGCCGGATGGATCCCTTATCCACATCAGGTCGGGCAGACTGGCAAAACAGTGGCTCCTAAATTGTATATTGCCTGTGGTATATCTGGTGCTGTGCAGCATGTTGCTGGAATGCAATCTGCTGAAACCATTGTTGCCATCAATAGAGATGAAAATGCCTCTATCTTCGACGTTGCCGATTTTGGTGTAGTCGGGGACCTGTTTGAGATACTTCCTAAATTGATAAGAAAGATTGAGGAGCGTAGATAGATGAACCTTAAAGGTCAAGTTGCCGTTGTAACCGGTGGAAGTAGAGGGATTGGTCGGGCTATTTGTCTTCGGCTGGCATCCATGGGTGCCTTTGTTTACATTAACTACGTCAGCCGATCAACCGCTGCGGAAGAAGTTCAGAAAGAAATTACTGATGCGGGTGGAAAGGCTGCAGTGATAGGTTTTGATGTAGCCGATTCAACTGGTGTTCAAGAAGCGTTCAAATCAGTTGTCAAGGAAGCAGGTACCATAGATATTCTCGTCAATAATGCTGGGATTACCAGGGATGGATTGATGGCCAGAATGAAGGAAAGTGATTGGGATGATGTCTTGAATACCAATCTTAAAGGAGCTTTTCTCTGTTCCAAGATTGCTTCCAGGACCATGATGAAGAAAAAAACTGGACGCATTGTGAATATCTCATCAGTCACAGGTTATAGTGGTAATGCAGGACAAGTCAACTATGCTGCAGCGAAGGCAGGACTAGTTGGATTTACTAAATCAATGGCCCAGGAATACGCCTCTAGAAACGTCACTGTAAATTGTGTTGCTCCAGGATTTATAGAGACAGAAATGACCGATCTTCTTGATACCTCCACCCAGGAACAGATTAAAAGTGAAATCCCACTTGCTGTTTTTGGACAGGGTGAAGATGTCGCTGGAGCAGTGGCATATCTTGTATCTGAGGATGGTCGCTATGTGACTGGCCAGACACT
Source organism: Desulfobulbaceae bacterium (assembly GCA_024227155.1). GTDB lineage: Bacteria > Desulfobacterota > Desulfobulbia > Desulfobulbales > Desulfocapsaceae > Desulforhopalus_A. The sequence goes on along the minus strand of JAAELB010000101.1, from coordinate 12,119 downwards.
TCATGTGAATGGCGGCATGTATATGTAGTACCTTTGTTGAAGTAGTAGTATTGAAATTAAATTTTAAAATTGTGCACAGTGTGAAAGATTGTGTCAAATTTACGTGAGGACAAACGCAATGGCTAAAGAACAGGAAATGATAGATATCATCGTAGAGCAGTTAAGTGTAGATAAAGAAAAAGTTGTTCCTAATGCATCATTTGTTGATGATCTTGGAGCTGACTCTCTTGATCTCGTAGAGCTCATCATGGCTATGGAAGAAGGTTTTGATATTGAAATTCCTGATGAAGATGCTGAAGGTATAACCACAGTTCAGGATGCAATTGATTACGTCAATAAGCAGGACTAGTAATGATGATGCTGTAAAAAATAGTGTGGTGTTGCATAGTACAGCCTGTAGATACTGAGAGAGAGTAAAAATATTGCGATGATCTCAAGCAGGGTGGCATCTGCCAGGATCTCGACATATGCCGTATACGGTGTTGTAGGCATCCTGGCTTTTTACTATTAATGTTTGTAATCCATTATTTTGTTTACTGATTTTCCCACTACAGGACAGTGACAAGAAACTAAAGGAGTAATATTGTGAAGCGAAGGGTCGTGGTTACAGGTGTGGGTCTGGTGACACCGCTTGGTACTGGTGTAGAGAAAAGCTGGAATAATATCTGTTCTGGAGTCAGTGGTATAGATCATATTACACGCTTTGATACCAGTGATTACGGGGTAAAAATTGCCGCGGAAGTGAAAGATTTTCAAACCGAGGATTTTTTTGACAAAAAGGCCGGTAAAAAATTGGATCTTTTTGTGCAATATGGTGTTGCTGCTGCTCGAATGGCTTTTGATGACAGTGGATTTCAGGTTACTGAGGAAAACTGCGGTCGTGTGGGAGTGATAACAGGTTGTGGAATGGGCGGCCTGCCTACCATTGAAAAATATCATAAGGTGGCACTGGACCGGGGACCGAAAAAAGTAACTCCATTTTTTATCCCTATGGTTATCCCCAATATGCCCTCTGGACACATCTCTATGGATATAGGGAGTAAAGGGCCTAACCTTTCGCTATCAACAGCCTGTGCCGCTGGTACCCATGCTGTGGGTGAAGCGTATCGACATATCCAATATGGCATGTGTGATATGGTAGTAAGCGGTGGGGCTGAAGCTGTTATCTGTGGTCTCGGGGTCGCAGGTTTTTCCTCAATGAAAGCACTTTCGAGCCGAAACGATGATCCCCAAGCGGCCTCACGGCCCTTTGATAAGGACAGAGATGGCTTTGTGATGTCTGAAGGAGCCGGAATGATGGTTCTCGAAGAATATGAACATGCTGTTGCACGGGGGGCAAAAATTTATGCTGAGGTTTGCGGTTACGGGCTTAGCAGTGATGCCTATCATATTGCAGCGCCACCTGAAGATGGTGAGGGCGGTGTGAGGGCCATGAGATCTGCTCTGGAAGATGCTGGCCTGGCCCCTGAGAATATAGATTATGTCAACGCGCACGGCACTTCTACTCCGCTCAACGACAAATGTGAAACTGGTGCTCTGAAAACTGTTTTTGGAGATCATGCATATAAGCTTGCTGTAAGTTCCACTAAATCGATGACGGGTCATATGCTCGGTGCAGCAGGTGGAATTGAATCAGTTTTTCTTGCGCTGAGCGTGCATGGTCAAATTGCTCCACCGACCATTAATCATAATGAGCCAAGTCCGGAATGTGACCTTGATTATGTGCCGAATGTTGCTAGAAAAATGGACATTCGTGCTGCCATTTCCAATTCATTTGGATTTGGTGGCACCAATGCCGTTGTTGTCATGAAAAAATATGAATCGTAATACATTTCTGGAGTAACAATTGTGAAAATTGCACTCGGTTCCGATCATGGTGGTTTTGAGCTTAAAGAGGTTTTGAAAACATATCTCCTTCAAAGTAATTATGACATCATAGATGTAGGTTGCTTAACGAAAGAATCCGTTGATTATCCAGATTTTGCAGATAAAGTTGTGCAGCAAATAGGAACCGATGAATGTCAGTTAGGTATTTTGATATGCGGGACAGGGATTGGAATGTCCATCGCAGCAAATCGCAAAAATTATATCCGGGCGGCTAACTGTTACGATGAACATACTGCCAAGATGAGTAGAGAGCACAATAATGCAAATGTCCTCTGCCTGGGGGCGAGGGTTCTTGGTAAGGAAAAGGCATTGGCTATAGTAGACACATGGATTGGTACGGAGTTTTCAGGCGGCAGGCATCAGCGAAGGATTGAAAAATTCAGTCGCTAAAGACTTAGCCTCTAGAGTGTACATTTAGCCGGTTTTGCAAGTTGCAAAGCCGGCTTTCGTATTTTGTGTGTTCAAGAATTTGGTGAAAATAGAGTTTGCCAATCATATTTTGAAGTGCCAAATTAGCTACCGAAGCAGGAAAAGGGGAAAAAATTATGAAATGCCCATATTGCGAACATCTCGATAATAAGGTTATTGATTCAAGGCTTAATAAAGATGCCACTATCACGCGCAGAAGAAGAGAATGTCTTGCTTGTGATCAGAGATTTACAACCTATGAGCGTCTTGAGGTTATGTTGCCTGTGCTGGTTAAAAAGGATGGGCGGCGGGAACCCTGGGATAGGCTTAAGTTGGTCGTTGGCCTAGAGAAAGCCTGTGAAAAAAGGACTGTCAGCCGTGACAAGATTGATGAATTTGCAGATGATATAGAACACAAACTACAGGACTATGGAGCAAAGGAAATTCCCTCAGAAGTCGTCGGCGAATGGGTGATGGAAGGGTTGCCCATTCTTGATGAAGTTGCTTATGTTCGATTTGCCTCTGTGTATCGTCAATTTAAAGACGTGAACGAGTTTATGCATGAGTTGAAAACTTTACTTGATTCCAGGGGAAATGGAGATGTAAACGATGGATAAGCAATTTATGACCCTTGCGATAGCGGAGGCAAGAAAAGGTATTGGCAAAACCTCGCCTAATCCATCTGTTGGTGCAGTTATCGTCAAGGAGGGGGAGGTCATAGCAAAAGGATATCATGAGAAGGCGGGAATGGCTCATGCTGAAGTCAGAGCTATAGAAAATGCTGGTTGCTCCCTCAAAGGTGCGACCATCTATGTTACTCTTGAACCATGTAGCCATACAGGAAAGACGCCACCCTGTTGTCGAGCTCTTGTTGAGAATGGATTTGCCAGAGTCGTCATTGGCATGCTGGATCCGAACCCACTTGTTAATGGCAGAGGGATCCAATATTTGCAAGACCATGGGGTTGAGGTTGACAGTGGTGTCTTAGCCCAGGAGTGTGAGGCTCTTAACTATCCATTTATTAAACATATTCGCTCTGGCTTACCCTGGGTGATAATGAAAGCCGGTATTAGTCTGGATGGTCGTATAAATTATCAGCAAGGTAAAAGTGGTTGGATAACCGGTGAAGAGGTAGGATATGAAGTGCATAAAATCAGGGATTCGGTTGATGCTATTATGGTAGGCAGTAACACGGTTAAAATCGATAATCCGTCCCTCACCACCAGGTTACCAGGCAACCAGGACGGTAAAGATCCCATCAGAATTGTTATTGATTCTAATTTGTCCCTCTCGCCCTTGGCCAAGATCTTTCATTTGAACTCTAAAGCGCCTACCTGGGTTATCTGTTCAACGGATGTAACTCAGCAACAGGTTGAGATATTTCTGGAGTTGGGTGTGAAAATAATCCAGGTTCCTACGTCTGAAAATGGTCTAGATCTGAATACGGCCCTTTTGGAACTGGGTAGGGAGGATGTATGCTCTGTACTGGTGGAAGGGGGATCTGCACTCCATGGTTCTTTGCTAAGAGAGCAGCTTTACGACTATGCACATCTTTTCTATGCTCCGATATTTGCAGGCGATGCTGGTGTTCCTCTTGTCAGTGGAGTTAGTGTGAGGGGTAAAGAAGGGGCGCCAAGGTTAATTTCTCCTCAAAGGAAACAGTTAGGTGAAGATCTGCAACTATCCGGTAGACTAGCCTATGGGCGGTAAGGCACTAACCCGAATAAATTGGAACTTTTAAAATGCTTGGATAAGTGCCTTCACGAAATTCATTCATAAAAAACAAGAAATGAATTTCTAAGGCACTAATTACCTGATAAATAGTCTTTACATTTGGAGAAGTTGTCAAAAACGATAGAGAGAGTTACTTCATCTTTTTCAAACGAGGTAGAGTGACTCACTGTTTTATTTTTAGGTAGATGCAGGGATTTTACCTGTTCCTGGAACTGTTTTTCCGCCATTAAAGATTTTGGTTGCAGCTGCTGCTGTAAAAACTCACTTAGGTGTTGTATTTTCTGTGGCACATTGAGCCCTGGATTTTCGATTATTTGAACAATGTCCTCACCCGCAAGAAAATCAGTAAATGTTAGTTGATTTCTATACGCAACATCCCGGATGAGTTGAAAGATCCTCTTCTGTTTCCCTGTACCAAGGTGTAGAGTCTGAAAGAGTTCTATGAGACTAAGACGATCTCCTTCGTCGGTAAGTCTCAGAATCTCCCCCAGCATCTGTATCTGCAGATTCCCCTTATGTACTTCCTCGATTATCTTTTTGTCCTGTTTGAGCAGAATTTTCAACTCTTCAAGCACTGTGTTTCGCTTCTTAAGGTTCAATTTTTCAAGAAAAATTGAATATACTGCTTCTTTGTTCATATGTTGTAGTGCGATTTGTAAAAATCGTGCTTTTTCGGCGAGTGTGAGCTCCCCCGCCGAAAGCTTCTGGTCTTCCAGTATAATATTCAGAAGTAATTCTGTTGCAGTATTTTCAGCGAGAACCAAGCAGTCCACGTTAGCATCTTCTGCAGTGGTCATGGCATATTGAAGTCGTCTGTAGCCACACAGATTTACAAAAACATTGTCCTTTTCAGTAGTCTCTTCAAGGACAATAGGAGGATGGATGATAGCCATTGACGCGAAAGATTCACCAAGTGAGCTGGGAATTTTATCCAGAGCCCATGGGTGAAGGTTCCAGGTGGTGTTCAGAACAATAGATTGGAGTGGGACTCGTTGATACACGTAACGCATTATTATTTTACTTAAATGGTGAGAAGTGAGGAAAAAACAAAAGAAAATACCCTGAATGTACAAGGACATTCAGGGCAATCTCAAGATATCTGCAGAAGACTATTTACACTCAATACACTATCTAATCAAGATTCGTTAATTTTGTCTCGGAGTATCCCGGAGGGTTTGAAGGTCACGACACGTCTTGCATCCAGAGTGAGTTCATCTCCAGTTTGAGGATTCCGTCCCCGTCTTGAATTTTTGTATTTGACATTAAATTTGCCGAATCCGCTTAGAAGTAGATCTGACCCACTAATGAGCGAATCTTTTGATATTCGAAGAAAGGCTTCCACTGAGTCTGTTGCCTGTGCCTTGGTTAAGCCCTCATGGTTCTTGTATACCTGCTGCACCAGATCCGCTTTGGTAAGTGTCATGTGTCCTCCTCAAATAGTTGTTGTAGTTAGGTAACTTGTTTTAATGATATACTTTTCTTGTAGAATGTCAAATCTTATGGAAATAAATATGTGTTCACCGTGGAAGTGCCTGTTCTACATCATGACACTGGACATTTTGAAAATTGGCAGATACATGGCAACGACGATACCACCAATCATGCCACCAAGAAAAACCATCATAAAGGGCTCAATCATTGCGGTGAGATTTTCCACTGCCTGGTCTACTTCTTCATCGTAAAAGTCAGCAATTTTTTCCAACATGGCATCAAGAGCACCAACTGTTTCTCCAACATTAATCATTTGTACTACCATGTTGGGAAAGACACCGGTTTCTTCAAGGGGTTCAGCTATTGGCCGACCTTCGGCGATGGCGTCTCCTACCCTGAAAACGGCTTCCTCAATGATTTTGTTGCCAGAGGTTTTGGCAACCACCTGCAAGGCCTCAAGAATGGGAACACCTGCACTTAGCATGGTGCTCAGGGTGCGAGTAAATTTTGCCACTGCTACCTTTCTTAAAAGGACGCCGAAGACAGGTGAGTTGAGCATAGCTTTGTCCATCAATTTCCGGCCACGCTCAGTGCCGTAAGTTCGCTTTATTATCATTGAGATGATGAAGAACGAAATAAAAATATAGAGAAAATATGATTTGAAGAAATTGCTCATATTTACAACGATCTGAGTGGGTAAGGGAAGGGCATGTCCAAAACCTTCAAACATGGACTGAAATACAGGTACCACAAAAACCAGGATGACAATGAGAATAAGAACTGAGATAGCAAGACAAACCGTCGGGTAGGTCATAGCCCCTTTGATTTTCTTTTTGAGGGCCATGGATTTTTCCATGAATACGGCCAGCCGGGAGAGGATTGTATCGAGAATACCACCGGTTTCACCTGCATCGATCATGTTGGTAAACAGGTTATCGAAAATTTTTGGAAGTTTTCGCATCGAATCGGCGAGAGTAGCACCAGCCTCTACGTCAAGACGAATTGTTCCAAGTGCCTTTTTGAAGGTTGGGTTACTTTGTTGTTTTTCCAATATCTCCATGCCCTGGACCAAAGGAAGTCCAGCATTTATCATTGTTGATAACTGCCTTGTAAATACAACAATGTCTTTCGTCGTGACTTTTGGCTTGAAGAGTGCAATATTTTCGAAAAGGTCTTTTGGCTTTTCTTTGATTACAGGATCTGCAATCCTGAGCCGTTTTACCTGGGCTGCAGCAGCCGCCTGATCGACAGCGTCGATTTCTCCCTTTCGTTTTTCCCCGTAGGAGTTTTTCCCTTTCCAGATATAAACAGGCATGGCGTCTCCGTTTGTGCTGAATCTTTGTGAGTATTCAGCCATTCATAAAATGCAAAAATAGCGAGCAATAATGATTATATATCATGAATTTCGAGAATACAAGCCTATGAACCAGTTATCGTTATTTAAATACTATCTATTGGAGGATATTTGAAATTTCTTTTAATGGTGTTAAAGGATGAAAATAAATAAAACTTGTTTACTTCTATTATGCTTGGTATACTAAAAAGTTCGTGAATAATTGGCAATGTCAGCTGGCGGTGATCCGCAGCTGTTTTCCTGGTGTAAATATAGAATGCACGCGTTACGTGTTTCAATGGAGCGGAGGAGTTAAAATGGCGAATCAGACCACAGTCAACTACGGTGATGGTCGTTTTCAACCTGTTATAGATAAGTGTGAAGGGTGTGGACGTATTGTAGAGCAGGAATCAGTAAAATACTGCAAGAGTTATTTGTACCCTGGTTCTAAATGGAAGCTTGGGTTTTGTAATTTCGCAACCCATGCGAAGCCTGAGATTAATGTAATTAAGGTTCGGATTAATCCTTTGAAGGCTGCCAAGAGAGCATCAAAGAGAAAGTAAGCCTTTTTACAGCCGAATTTTAAAGGGTCTGCACGCAAGTGCAGACCCTTTTTTTGTGCAATAGTTGGACATACCAGACCAGGCGGCAAAGGGTTTCAGAGTTCCGCACGTTGACCAAATATCGCAGTCCCCACCCTCACTATTGTCGCCCCTTCCTCTATTGCCACTGTAAAATCACTCGACATTCCCATGGACAGTTCTACTTTTTTTTCTACAGGGAATAGTCCTTTTCCTGTGAGCTGTTCTGATAATATCCTGAGATCTCTGAAGTAAATTCGAGATGTTTCCGGGTCACTCTCAAGAGGTGGCATGGTCATCAAGCCATCTATCTCAAGGTTTTTGAGTTCCTGAAGTTGTACTAATAACTGTTCTATATTCTCAACTTGTATACCAGATTTTCGTGGGTCTTTTCCAATGTTAACCTGTATGAGGATATTGATTTTTTTGCCAACATTTTCGAGATGTCTGTTGAGTATTTTAGCGAGTTTGAACCTGTCTACTGTTTCAATCATGTCGCAGGTGTCTGCGGCGATTTTGGCCTTGTTTGACTGAAGGTGGCCTATAAAATGGATCTTCGCTCCAGAAGGAATGACTTTGCGTTTGTCCTGTGTCTCTTGAATATAGTTTTCACCAAAAAGAACTTGTCCACAATCGTATGCCTGGCTTATTGTTTCGGCAGGAAATCGCTTTGAAACGGCAACCAGTTTGATGTCAGCCGGATTTCTTCCCGCTTTTTTGGCACTTGCATCTATCTGTTCATTTATGGCGTCTAAATTGTTTTTTATCATGGTAACGGGTTAGTTGAGTTGGAAAAGTTGAGAGGCATTCGCCGTTGTTTGACGTGCAATTGTGTCTATATCTGTTTTTCTGAGTTGGGCAATTTTCGCAGCTGTGTAAATCACATAGGCTGGCTCGTTTCGCTTTCCTCGATATGGATGGGGAGCCAAAAAAGGTCCATCAGTTTCAATTATCATTTTATCCAGCGGGATTTTTACAGCAACTTCATGCAGGGTTGCTGCATTTTTAAAGGTGACGATACCTGGAATAGAGATCAACATGCCGAGGTCTATGATTTTTTTCGCAAAGGTGTAGTCACTGCTAAAGCAGTGCATTATTCCACCATGATCCAGAGGCTTGCTTTTTTGCAGAATCTTCAGAGTGTCATCATTCGCTTCCCGGTTGTGAATTATTATCGGTAGCTTCAGTTCATGGGCAAGATCGAGTTGTCGTGAAAAATGTTTCCGTTGTTGGTTTGGGGCGGAATATTGCTTCACGTAATCTAATCCGATTTCTCCGTACCCTACAATATTATCTTTGTTTAAAGAGTATAAATTCGCCAATTTTTTATAGTCACCGGGAGAGATGTTATCCACATCGTGGGGGTGAATGCCAACAGTTGCGAAAATGTTCGGGTGCATTAGGGCAAGCTTTACTGCCAGGTGAGAGCTTTCTATATCTATGCCAATAGATATAATATGCGATAAATGGCAATGCTTCGCTCTTTGTAAGATCTGTTCGAGGTCATCGTGGTACGCCTTCATGTCGAGATGGCAGTGGGTGTCGATGAAATATGTGTCGTCTTGTAATCCTGAAAGGATTGATTCAATATTTTTCACAGTGGTATTTCCTTTGAAGAGGGCTGTGTCTGCTTATTCGCAGTTGAATTTTTAAACAGGCAAAAGTGGTAAATCGTAAAATGCAACCTCTCTTATAGCGTTTATTCTATAGGTAGCGGGATGAATTTGTTATAAAAAAGTAAAAATAAACCTTCATATAGAGATTGATCTATCGTATAGTGGTAAAAGTGGTGATTTGTTGCATATTTGAGGGAGGTTGTAAATAATTTTCTGATTATTTTTACTGATCAACTCACCCTGATTATTGTATAAACATGTTTGTAATTATTGCTAATTCGTAACTAGTATATAACAGACTAGACGTTGCAGTAAGTGCTCTCGAACATATTTTTCGGCCTTAACAACAGCTGATAGCAGCGACTAACTTTACAATGAGGTTTGTGGTATGAATTACGGGATTGTCAGTCAAGAGCAACTCGAGCAAATAGATGAGGTTTTAGCTGAAAAATTAATAAAGCTGGGCGTCGAGTGTGTCATCATTATTGACATGGCTGGAAATATAATAACTGCAAAAGACAATGGTACCAGTAAATACGATGTTTATTCTTTTGCTGCTCTTGCGGCAGGCAATTTTGCTACGGTAGATGCAATGGCAAAGCTTGTGGGAGAACAGGAATTCTCATTGTTGTTCCATAAAGGCCAGGAATCGAATATTCACTTCAGTAAGATTGATGATGAGCTGTTGCTGATTTCAATGTTTGGACGAGATATATCCCTTGGCTTTTTAAGATTAAATGTCGTTGATGTCATAGACAAAATAAGGGCTATCTGGGATAGGACATAACTGTGATTGTAAGCGTCTTGAATACATTGGAAATAACAAGGAATATTTTATGGATGCCTGTTATTATGCGATAGGAGCGAAACGTTGAGCTTTATCAACTTAAAAGACAAAGTAGTTCAGGTGAAGATAGTCTATTACGGACCGGGGAGGTGCGGGAAAACCACCAACTTGGAATATATCAACGATACCTACCGTAAACAGATTGTATCTGAGATGGTAAGCTTGAAAACCCACGGGGACCGCACATTGTTCTTTGATTTTCTGCCGTTTGATATGGGGAAAATAAAGGGTTATGATATTAAAATTCAGCTTTATACTGTGCCTGGGCAGGTAAAATATAATGCGACCAGAAAGCTTGTATTACGAGGTGTCGATGGCATAGTATTTGTCGCTGATGCCATGGAAAAGCAAAGGGAAAAAAATATTCGATCACTGAACCAGTTACATGAGAACCTTCAGTCGTATAAAGAGAGTATTTTCAAGTTACCACTTGTGATGCAGTATAACAAAGTTGATCTTAAGGAGCATGGGATACCAGTCCTCCCCACCTCCGTTTTGCAGCAGGACCTGAACAGCCGATTGAAGGTTCCTCATTTTGAGGCAAGCGCCATTACCGGCTACAATGTTGCCGCGACATTGAAGAAAATTATTTCTTCATCGGTCATTTCAATCCAGAAAAAACTACTCTAGAGAGCGTTGTGGTGGAACAGTATACCGAAAATCAATATGATGATGACCTGACTATTGGGAATGAAGAATACGATGATTCTTATTATACGGGAGAGGAGGATTTGTTTGAATATTCTCCAGATGAAGAGTCTCCAATAAGTAGATTGAAGAGTCTGATACTGTCTATTGACTGGGAGATAACAGATGAAGTTCTTCTTATGTTCAATGAAGAACTGGTAGCTCTCCGTGATACCTGGGCCGGAGATACGATAAATTTGGTGTATGTACAGGCACTGGAAAAAATTAGTAAATATATTTACTACAAGAAGGCTGAATCTCATCCGAGTGCTATCAAATTACTCTTAACTCTCTATCACAATCTAGAAAAAATTGTTTCATCAGAAGACTGGACAGAAGATCAAAAAAAGGAGCTGCTGTTAGAGGATGTTAAAAGATTTGAAAATCTCAAGCTTCACATAAAAAAAGAGGCGATGGACCCACCCGTCAGTGCTCCCCCTGCTGTGGAAGCTGTAAGGGAAGAGAGTCCGGTGGAGGTTGACAATGAATTGTTAAATCTAAAAGCTATTGTTCTCGGAATAGATTGGGAGATTACAGATCAGGGCCTTAATGATCTTCGTTTAGAAGTAGTTGCCCTTGAGAAAAAGTTTTCTGATAGCAAGCCGCGTCTTGTCTTGCTTCAGGGGATTGGCACGCTTGGTGCTTATATTAAATTAAAAAAATCCAATGCCCACGCAGAAGCATTCAAGGTATTGCACCTTTTTTATGAAAGTCTTGAAAAAATTGTAACAACCTCCATGGGCCTTGAAGAAGAAAAGGCAATCCTGTTTCCAGCTGTTGAAAAATTTAACTCATTTAAAGCTCTTCTTGGCCCGACTATCTCAGAGGAAGCGATCAGTCGTGATAAAAATGAGAGTGAACCAGTTGAAGCACCAGTTGAAGCACCGGTTGCCGCAGCAGGAATAGCACCAGCATTTGCTGATATTCCTGAAGATCAGGTGCATGGTTTTCAAGCAGACGAAGAAGCCCAGGCCCTCGGATTTGAGCGTCCGGAAGATGTCGTGTCCCATGTCTCTGATTTTTTCCCTGATGATGTTGAAGATGTTGAAGATGTCCCTGATAGCAGCACAGAACAGCTTGGACTTGCTGGATTTGATGGGCCGTCTCCTGCCTCGTCTGGGGTTGACGCAGAGACAGCATTGCAGGGCGTTGATGTAGAGACAGATGCGGACGATGATTCAGATGAAGAAGGTTTGCCTCAACTAGATGGCAAATTGGCACCAGCGCTCTCTGTGGGTGCGGAAGATGATGATCATGGCTCGATAACGAGTGACTCGCCTGAAGAAGGAGAATTGGACGGAGATATTGAAGGTGTCGTGGCTAATTTTTTCGGCGAGTTGGAGGAATCTGAGGAGCAGGAAACAGATTTTCTGGCAGCACTCAATGATGAATTAGAGCAAAGTGAAGAAGAGGACAGTGACGCGGAGTCAACCCTGCAGGCGGCTGAAGAGACTTTCGAGGATGGGCCGGTGTTGTCGGTGGATGCAGAGACTGCCCTACAGGGTGTTGATGTAGAAACAGATGCTGATGATGACTCTGATGAGGAACCGCTGCCATTTGAGGGAGAGAGCCTTGCACCGGCTCTGGCGACAGAT
>JAAELB010000100.1 GCA_024227155.1 Desulfobulbaceae bacterium | reverse complement strand
TTTGCTTCAACCTTAAAAACCAGCTTATAGGTCATCAATATTTACCTCAATTTCAGGCTGATCCTTTCGAGCTTCAACAATTGCAGCAAGTTCCATATCTTCAAGCTTATCCATCAACATCTCAAAGGCTTTTGCAGGAACAGCATAAAAGACAGGTTCATTGCGATTAAGAATAGCAACAGGTGCACCTTCACCTTGTTGCACAACCGCCATCGGATTTTTTTTAAGCTCGGATATCCCGGCACTGATATCTGCTAAGATTGTGTGAGTAGTAGCCATGTTAACAACCTCCTAATTTCGCATATTGACCAAACAAAAAACTCTTTAAACAACCTAACTATAGGTCATAGAGAAGGTTCATGCAAGGATAAAACACTTTTAAAAACACCAACAACAGGTCTCTTTGACTATTTATTTAAATCGGCCAGATTGCATTACAATGCCATTTTTGGTTATGTCCACTCAGTAGTTTTGATTCAAAGCATTATCCTGGATTATTCGTTACTAGACATTTTCCTCATCATAATCGAATAAATGCTCAAGCTCGTCGTTTATCTCATCCAAGAAATCAACTCGGGCCTGAAGTTTCGCGCTTTCCGAATATGCTTCAGACTGAATGACGTCAAATATCAAATTCAATTGTTCCTTAGTATTTCCAGGATAGTCGTGTTTGATTTCCCTCCACTCGGTTAAAAATTCATCACCATTATCGAGGATATATTGCTCCAGCTTTCCCGACAATTCCCATTCGTCAGCATCCAAATCCGACAATGTCTGTTCTATTTCGTTTATCAGTTCACGTCCTGGAAGCATATAGCTAACCTCTTATATTTTCATTATTTTGATTCACCAAGCACCGGCCACCTGAACCCCACTAAAGGGGTCGAAAACGCTGTCGTGTTATCACTTTTAGGAAGACCTCGAAACGCATTCCGGTCCATTGTTTTTCACATTGTTCACTCTACTGCTCACAGAATGTGCCTCAATCCACGAATCCGGGCATGGTTTGAGCATCGATAATACTCTATCCAGCTCCGCATCGATATCGAGCCAGGTGGCCAGGTCTTTCTTATCCAGGATCACCGGCATCCGGTCGTGTATTTCCATCATCAGTTTGTTGGCCTCGGTAGTAATGATTGAGCAGGACTGAACCTCCTGGCCATCATCACTTTGCCAGTGGTCCCAAATGCCCCCCATGGCCATGTATCCCCCATCGATCCTGCGGACGAAATAGGGCGTTTTCTGCCTCCCTTTGCGCAGCCATTCATAAAAACCCGAGACCGGGATTATACATCGCCTATGTTTAATCGGGCCACGAAAGGAAGGTTTCTTCTCGATCCCCTCCGCCCTGGCGTTATTCAGGAGATATTTGGTCTTGGCTGTCTTAGACCAGAAAGGAACTAGGCCCCACCGGAGCATGGCATAATCTGGCTTGCCGGATTCGGGCGATGTCCGGATTGTCAGAATGTTTCTGGAAGGAGGAATATTGTAGTCCTCAATGGGCGGTGGATCGGCTAGGAGTAGTGACTCATAACCAAAGGTTCCATTACCGAAATAGGCGAAGCGTCCGCACATAGATTTTTCTCAGTAGTTTTGATTCAATTGTTCCCTAGAATTTGCTCAAACTTTAATTTACTTATATGTGGAAACGGTTGATTGCTTTTGAGCGTAACAGTATTAAGCCCTTTCACTAGTGAAATTTCGATACTCGGGGATCAGGTCCGATACATATTGCTCCACCCATCGGTAATTTCACCAAAAGCGCTTAATTGTTTCGGTATGTCATTAACATATATACCCAAGGGTCGTTTTTCATTGCTAGCATAATAAATAGACATTTTCTTTTTTCCTTTAATCAGGGGAACAGTGTTGGCAGCGGCTCACCCTGCCATTTGAGAAAATCATACTCTGGTTTATTCTCAAAAGCCTTCCTGTTATTGATAAAAGGTTGATAATCAGAAGGATAGAAGGGGTCCAGCTTTTCAGCTTTGGTAGGTTTATTATTAAACAGATAGCGAAGTAAATCAAAGCCAGTCTCCGCTTTAAACTCCCTTCGCATCAACCGGACATTCAACGGGTATGCCACGGTTTCAAATATACAATATGGTGCTTCAGGTCGTGGCAAAAGGTAAAAGACAGGGATATTGTTTTCCCCGGCTGTAGAGTTTGTTACTGGCATTATCAGGTCGATATCAATTCGGCCTCTATCACTATCCAGGTAGTCCGGGGTCGTTTGCAACCGAAAACGATATCCCGGCACCTTTTCTTCAGTACCATACCCCAGTCGCTCCTTACTCTTTGGACTGAGATGGTTGCCCAGATCTAAATTGTCAAGTGCTGCAGGATCAAATTCCGTATTCGAAAAGCCTAATCGGTTATAAATTCCGGTCACCTGTGCAAAAAATTCTGGATGATTTTTTGCAGCATGTACCGTAAGAGTAATGAACCCCTTTTCCCTATCCATGCCCATGGCAAAATGTTTACCGTATATGTTATCCTTCGCCCCATAGGCTAAAAACTCAATATTCATATCAAACCACCTACTTCGTCCTTCACGGGTTCTGACCAGTTCCCATGTCTCACACAGACAGAGTGGTATTTCACACTCGTCTAAAAACCCACGTTATTTAGTCGCAAGGCGGCACTGAGGAGTGTCTTCACCTGGCATGGCCTGAGGATCAATATAGTTAGCACATTGTGATAATACTTTTTCAAATCGATCAGTGGCAGACCACCCTTCGTTAAAAACCCTATCATTCGGTTTGATAAGGGCGAGGCCTCGCCAGATATGCTCCAAAAGATACTGTTCATAGTAATAAGGACTGCTAGCCGGCACCGTCAGCCATTCCCCAAGTCTTGCCATCCTTCCTACAGGATCACGAGGATTTACCGATACTGTTTCACCCAGCACCACAACAGTCGCAGCAGGGTCCGGATCAGGAAAAAAGAAACGGATAACACGGTCTTCAAGCCCCCCCATCCAGCCAAAATCATGGGCAAAATGTGTCACTTCATGGGCGACCTGCCACCTAGCTGATTCATAATCTCTCCCCCGTCCCCCTTCTGTAAGGATTCGCCACCAGTTTTCATCACTGTGGTCCGGGTGGAACCAGCATTTAAGCAACTCTGGAACAATACCATAAACAATGTCAACCTTCTCACCGGTCAGGAAATATTTTTCACAGATCTTGATATCATCACGGTTGACCAAGTATGAGTCCTGCAGGTTTTTCTTTATGGTTTTCCAAAGCTGTTTCCTTTTTTTCATCCACTCTTTATTCTGTGGCTGCCAATTCTCCATTTCCTACCTCACATTATAATTCATCAGCTCTTCCTGAAGATTCTCAAGAATATCAGCAAAAAAATTGTCTATAAGCGTGCTAGCTAAGAGAAGGGTTCTCAGATCATTGAGCTTTACCATTTTTTTATTCACTCGGGGTTGAGTGGACTTGTAAATAAATTACTTTTTCAATTTAATAATATTTAATATTAACATTATGTGTTTGGAATTATGAGTTATTAGCTAACAACGAATATCTTAGCAGAAACATCAACTCCTATCAATAATTTTGAGCCCCAATATTATTCTCAATGAAAGGACATTCCCAAAAGAGGTCACCTACAACCTAGGAGGAATGCCAACTAGAATAGAAGCATGATCCCTCAATTTTAAGTTAAAGATTACTCCTACTAACTTTCTGCATGAGCACGCAGACTGTAGCTTCCGATACTTCCTGATGAAATCTATTTGGTCCAGTCAAGAAAACCGACCGGAATGTAGTATTTCAAGAGTATAGGTTTTCCAAGAGAACTGAACCGCTACGCGGATAAACCACCCACCCTTCACCGTAGATAATCTTTTCAACTCAGTCCCTTACTCTCTGTTTTTTTTATTCGTCAATAACCAGGATTGTCACCAAATTGGTACAAGCCATTTTGATTAAAATTCTCAGATTAGATTACTTCGTAATAGGGCACTCATTGCATTCGTGCGCTGGGGCTTCGCCCCAGCCAGTTATTTTTCATATTGCAAAGCATAACTGATTGTCTTGAGAGCCGATTTCTTTTCAATGCTACCCCCTCTTTGGTCGATAAGAATATAGGGCGTCATTATTATTCACTTAACCAAGGAGGCAGATCATGAGCAGCAAGATCAGAGAAAAATTTGTACAACACATGGAGTTAATTGGTCTCTCAAAGCATACCCAAAAGAATTACATAGTTGGTGTTAAGGGATTGGCCAGATATTACACGCAATCCCCTGAGACTCTAACCGATGACCAGGTGCGTGCTTATCTCCACCATCTTCTCACTGATGGCAAAGTGGAAAGAAATACATGTTATTCGTATCTCGTCGGCATTGTCCATTTCTACAGACATATCTGTAAACGCGATGTAGATCATCGTTTCGGTATGCCACCCCGACAGCGAAGCAGAAAACTCCCCTCTGTTCTCAGCACAGAAGAAGTTGCCCGTTTACTTTCAAATACTGCGAATCTTAAACATCGCGTACTCCTTAAAACGATTTACAGTGCAGGTCTGCGTGTTTCAGAAGTGATTCGCCTTAAACCAGAACATATCGAAAGTGATCCATCACGCATGTTGATCAGAATTGAGCAGGGCAAGGGGCGTAAGGATCGCTATACAATCCTTTCCAAACATCTTCTTGATGAACTCAGAGTATACTGGAAAAAATATTCTCCGCAACAATGGCTCTTTCCAGGAAGGAAACCTGGCTCACATATGACCTCTATGTCCGTGTCTAAGGCTCTTTATAAAGCAAAAAAAAAGCCGGCATAATTAAAGAAGTGCAGCCTGCACACGCTTCGTCATAGCTTTGCTACCCATCTTCTCTGCCAGGGATACGATCTCTATACCATCAGTCAACTTCTCGGTCATGCTTCAATATCAACCACGACCATCTATCTTCACATAACTCCAGCAAGATACATAGAGCTAAAAAGCCCTCTCGATTTTCTTGAGATGAACAGGGAGGAGCCAAGCGATGACAAGAAATGAAAAACAAACTGAGATGGCCGACATCTTCCGAAAATACGGGAAAGAGTATCGACAGAAATATAGTTTGTCCTCTGAGCAGTCAAAGGCCATGCATCACATCGAAATGTGTCGAACTGCTGCTCTTGGAGGACATATAGAGGCATGTAACCAGTGCGGATTCAAACAGCATGCCTATAACTCCTGCCGAAACAGGCATTGTCCAAAATGCCAGACGCTTGTTAAAGAAAAATGGCTCAACGAAAGGAAGGCTGAGCTTCTACCGTGCCCCTATTTTCATAATGTTTTCACTTTACCCCACGAACTCAATCCTCTCATCCTTGTCAATAAACGGATTATGCTGGCAATGCTTTTTACAGCTGTAAAAGAGACGTTACAGGTGTTTGCAGGTGATCCACAGTGGAGGCTTATCGGTCAACTGGGCTTCATTTCCGTGCTGCACACATGGAATCAAAAGTTGATGGACCACTTTCACCTGCATTGCATTATCCCGGCAGGAGCACTTTCATTTGACAAGAAAAGATGGATTGCTGCCAGAAAAAAATACCTCTTTCGAGTTCAATCTCTTGCCTTGGAGTTTAGGAAAAGGTATCTGAAAAAACTAAAAAAAGCATATCAGCAAAACAAATTATGCTTCCAGGCTCGAGCTACACCTTTTGCAGACAAGAAGAACTTCGACCTACTGATCAAAACAGTACAGAACAAAAAATGGATTACTTATTCAAAGCAGCCCTTTGGAGGACCAGAGCAGGTACTTGAATATCTTGGTCGGTATACTCATCGGGTTGCAATTACCAACAACAGGATCATCTCTATTGACGATGGCAGAATAACCTTCAAATACAGGGATCGCAGTGATGATAACAATAGTAAAGAGATAACGGTAAAGGCCGAAGAGTTTATTCGCCGTTTTCTGCTTCACGTTTTGCCGAGTGGATTTATGAAAATACGCTACTTTGGTTTTCTGGCCAATGCGAATAAAAAAGTATCCGTTCCTTTGCTCAGGAAACTCATAAATC
>JAAELB010000099.1 GCA_024227155.1 Desulfobulbaceae bacterium | reverse complement strand
CTGGACTCAACGGTAAAATGGTCCAATATGCTGGTTTTTAACTGCCCCATGAACATCTCAATAGGTTTTGGCAGTGACCAATTGAATCGCTCAACAATGCCCTATCTGTTTGGAACCATATCGTTTGATCTATAATTCTCACCTTCGCGAATCCTTCTTTGGTACACTCTTTGCTTTGGCCTAGTTCAATTAGTTCCCAAGTCCTTTTGGTGAGTTTATACTTCACCGTATCGTGCAGAATTGTAAGGCAGCAGAAAATGTCGTTCCATTTCGAGTTTAATCATATTCTTTTGCGAAACTGTTCCAGAGCTGGATTGAAATTTAAAGATGGAGGAGAAGCTAATGAATGTAGATTGCACCAAATGCGGAAAGAAATACGAAGTCGATGATGAAAGGGTCAGGGGGGTCAAGTTTAAATTCCAATGTCACGAATGTAACGCTTCCGTACAGGGTACGGGTCCAAAAATATTTGATGATTCCATGCAGGTTGAGGAAAATTCCTTTTCCGGGGATCAGGCGGCGGAGATGGACCATGCCGGCCATATGGGAGGGGCTGGCGTTCACTGGAAAAATAGCATCCAGGCCAAGCTGAGTGCCATACTGATCATGGTGACAGTGGGTATCTTGGTTGCATATACTGTATTCAATTTTTACTCCACTCAAAAAAGAATGACCGCAGAACTCACCCATTTGGCTGAGATCACGGCCTTTCGGTTGTCCAAATCCCTTATTGTGCCCCTTTGGGAAGTGGATGAGGAGCAGGTTTTGGAGAATATAAAATCTGAAATGCTGGAAAAGCGGATTTTTTCAATTGTGGTCAAAGATAATGACCTCAAGACCATCTTTCAAGGTGGTAGAAGAGATCTTAACTGGAATGTCATTCAAACCAAAGATCCTGTTACCGAAACATTTATATCCAAAACCAAAGAAATTACCCGGGGGGATGAGATCGTAGGATCAGTGGAGACAAATGTCAGCGATAAGTTCATGCGCGACGAGTCCATACGTTCCACCCTGAATATTATCATCGCGGTGATCATATTGATCATTTCAATCTTGCTGACCATTTTTATCGTCATGAGAAAGTTGTTAATCAACCCCATATCGAAATTGACAGCCGCAACCGAACAAATAAGCCTTGGAAGCAAAAATGTAGAGATCGGGATTCAGTCGGAGGATGAGATGGGCCACCTGGCGGATGCCATAAAAAGGATGCAAAACAGCCTGCTCATCGCCATGAGGGGATATCGCAGCAATAGATAAACAAAATACCAATCGTGGGAGGAGGCAAAAATGAAGGAGCTGTTGTTAGCATTGGTCGCTTTTTTTGTCATCATGTCCCAACATGCACTGGCTGAAACGGTGAAAGTCGGATTGGAGCCTTTGCCCCCCTTGATCACAGAGGACGGAAAGGGGTACACCATAGCGATGCTGCGGGCCATCGAGCAGGTTTCGGAATTGGAATTTGATATCCAGATCATGATATATGAAAGAGCAAAAAAATCACTGAAAGACGGATCAGTCGATATCATGGGGCACACTCCTTACCAGAGTGAAGTGAAATCGTTCTACACCTATGCCCAGGAAATTAACTGGTCGGTTCCTGCAGTCTGTGATTTTTATGCAAGAGATAAAGTCGTGTTGGATAATCCTAAGGAACACCAGTTGGGAACACCGCGCGGAAACGGTGGCTTTTTTTCGGAACTTTTAGGGATTCCTATGGAGCAATTTTACGAAGCCAGGCTGGAAAATCTCCTCAAAATGCTTTATAAAGGAAGAAGCAGCGTTGAAGTCTTCATTTTCGAACGAGGCTCCACCATGTCCACCATTAAAAAACTTCAACTAACAGATGTATACTATACTGACGCAGAGCTAAACCTAAGGGCCAGTCTGGCTGTTAGTAAATCAAATAAAGGATATCGACTAAAAAATATTTTGGAGGCATCGATATTGAAAATCGACCACGATAAAGTTTTTAAAACGTATAATTATTACCTGAATATGCCCAAAAGCGGAAAAGTCGTTTGGTAAGGGTTCATACAAAAATGAGTTCACAATTTAAAATCTATAATCTTAGATTTTAGTTATGGAACAATACAATCCATCAGAATTTATTATACATACTATAAAATTAAATAAATTGACGTAGATATCTTTATATTTGATAAAGAATATCCATATCTCTACCCCTTTGTCCTGCAACCTGGACATGAGGAGGCGCGCAATGGCCCAAAAAATTCTTAGTCTTTACCCCAGTGTTGCAACATTGGGGTTTACTAAATT
>JAAELB010000098.1 GCA_024227155.1 Desulfobulbaceae bacterium | reverse complement strand
CAGAGAGCGATTCTTCTTTGACATTTTTCATATTTATATTTAACAATCTGATTTTGTATAAATTTGTTCCTGGTTTTGATAAATCAGTTTAAAAATTCTGCTCCAGGCATTGTCTATGGCGTCGTGAAAAGCAGCCAAAGGATACAGTCATCTAGAAAATTGGTCGACCATTTTACGACGCTTCATTTTTCAAAACTAACGCAGTATATCATTTGACCAATGCACAGCAAACTTAACTAAGTCTGTGAAATGTTTGAGCTTAAGTTTTTCCTTGAGGTTTTCACGATAGGTACCAATAGTCTTGATACTGAGATGGAGACGGTTGGCAATCTCTTTAGTAGAAAAGCCCTCACCTATCAACCTAAAGACCTCTAGTTCACGGTTAGTGAGAATGTCCAGAGGAGATTTGCTGTCGGCAGTCTGCTGGTTGGTCAAGCGCTTAAACACCTTTTCCTTTACCGTGCTGCTGGCGTATATATCACCGCGCAGAACACAATGAATCGCTTCGACAACCAGGGAAATTGCCTCTTGTTTCATGATATAACCACTTGCTCCGGCCAGTAGCGACCTTTCGGCATAGAGAGATTCATCGTACATGGAAAGCACCAGCATGGGCAGGACATAATCCTTTTTAATTTCTTGAACGAGATCAATGCCGTTGCCGTCTTTCAAGGAGATATCAACAACAACCAGGTCGGGTTGCAGACGGGCTATTGCTTCACTTGTCTTTTTTATCGACTCGACACTGCCACACACCAGAAGATCTTTTTCTTTGTTGATCATCTCACTCATACCGAGACAAAAAATGGGATGATCATCGACAATCAGAATTTTGTATTTTTTCTGCGGGGCCATCGGTTCTCCGCTGTAGATATTAAAAGTGTGCGTTTTCGGGTCTTTTCATGAAGACATGGATAATTGTTCCACCTTCACTGTTACTTGTAATCTCGAGAAAGGCACCAATAACCAAAACCCGATATTTCATTATTTGCATCCCGATACCTTTGCCTTGCTGTTTGTTCTCCATCCCCCTGCCGTCATCAATAATTCTGAGGTGAAGACACTCATTCTCCTGTGTAAGAGATATTTCAATGGATGGCGCAGTAGCATGTTTAACAGCATTATTAACTGCCTCTTGAACGATATAATAGAGGTGTGTTGCCAGGGTGTTGTTATGAAATACCAGCGAAGTATCACCTTCGAATGAACAATGAATATTCGTAGCCAGTTGCGTGTTTTCGGCAATTTCGTTAAGTGCCGACTGCAGTCCAAAGGCCACAAGATGGACCGGACAAAGTCCCCTTGCCAATCCCCGTGCCTTGACAGTTGCCTCACCTATAAGCTCGACAATTTTGTCAGCCAGACGGCCGCCCTCACAATTGGTTTGTGCAATAGTCGTTTTCAAGGCCGAGGCGAGTCCACCAATCCCTATAAGATGCGGACAGAGGTCATCATGAAGATCCTGACCGATGGTCTGACGGACATTGTCGCCTATATCCATTAACTGTTTTGTCATGCGCTTGGTTTCGGTAATATCTCGGAGGATGACGACACTGCCTGCCAGTTGATGGAGATGGTCCCGGAAGGTCGCACCACTGATACTGACAGTTTTGATCTCGTTATTTTTGGTATATCTGTTTGTTTCAGTTGCCGGCAGGACCCTGCCTTCCAGGATCGCCTTGATCATGAGTTCCGTTTCCGGCCAGTTTTCCTGGGGGACGAAATGATCCATTTTCTTTCCAAGGCATTCTTCAAGTCTCCAGCCAAAGACTGTATGAAATGCTGGGTTGAAATAGGTGATTCGGCCATCCATGTCATAAATAACTATGGGATCGGCGGCAGCTTCCATTACAGAATGATAGCGTTCTTCACTTGCCCTAAGACTGTTTTCTGCTTCTTGTCGTTCCTTTATCTGCTTCTTTAGATCATTACTATAATCACTAAGCTGTTCCATGAACTTGTTGAAAAATAAGGCCACTTGCCCAAGCTCGTCCTTTGAGGTGACAACCATCCGCAGACTAAAATCCCCCTTGCTGGCATTCCTGAATTGCCTAGTCAGAGACTTTAAAGGGTTGGTAATCGAGTCACTGACCTTAAATGTCAGCACCAATACCAGGGCCATGGTCATAAGAAACGTCATCAGTACCATGGTGCTGATGGTACGGAGCGGACGATAAATTTCTTCCTGGTAACTGGCCGATCCGATGATCCAGTCATAATCTTCTATATAGTTGAAGAAACACAACTTGGTGCGTGGTCTGCTCTCACCCGGATTCTGCCAGAGATAAACTACTCGTCCGTTTTTCTGTTCGAACATATAAGCAAGAGCTTCGTTGGGAATCCCCTCCAGGGTCAGGACATTGATTCCTTCAAGTTTGGGATGAATAATAGCTTTGCCTTCTTCATTTATAACAAAGGTATAACCTGTTTTACCAAATTTCAGATCTAGAATACTCTGTTTGAAGTCGTCAATGTTTACTAATCCCTTAAATTCTTCGCGATAGGAGGATACAGAAATGATCCAATCCCAGGGTTCGAAATGGATCATGTATAGTGCCTTTGGGCGGAGCTCCTCTTCGTTGGGATTTTTCCAGTCATATTCAAGATATCCTTGCTCTTTAACCAGTAGGTCTTTGACGAAGGAATATTCTGAAACATCGGTTTGTAACAGCGTCTGCTGAGGATGGACAACAACTATACCACTGCTGTTGAGACAATATATGTAACCGGATTGACCTATGGTCTGGCTGAGCAACAGTTGGATGGCTTTGTCTTTGGCCTGCTGTTCACTGAGGAGACCATTTTGATAGTCCTGGTAGATGGAATTGATAATTTCGAGGTTTTTTTCAGCGGCTCCGCGCAGATAATTTTTAATGGAGACTGTAAGGGAAGTCGTTACAAGGTTATAGATTGTGGTCGTCGTATTCTGTAGTTCACTTTCAATATTTTTTTCTATGGTATCGCTGGTAATGAGATAGACAGTGGTGAAGCCAATGGACAGGGAGAGGAAAAACAGTAGTGAATAAGAGAAAAGGAGCTTGTGGCGGAGTCGTGTACCTGTAAACATATTCAACGCATCCTTTACAATTGGGACAGAACCAACGTACGAATTTCGCATTATAGGCTACATACTACTCCGGCTCAAGCAATTTCAGATGGCAACTGAAAAAACATCCTTTGAGAACGGTCATATATCTGTGGTGCCAGTAATGTAGATTCCATCTCGGAAGAAAGTTTGCCTCAACTCACATTACGCTCCTGATCAAGCCATTCCCGATGTCGTAATTTTGCTTTGATGGTCTTGCCGGTGGCCGTTTTGGGTAGCTCGCAGAATTCAACAGTTACTGGTGCCTTGAACTGAGCATGATTTTTTTGACAAAAGTCGATAATATCTTTTTCGTTTGGTTTGCTGCCAAGTTTGGGTACAACAAATGCTTTTGGTACCTCCCCCCACACCTGGTCTGGCGTTGATACAACAGCGACCTCAAAGACATCGGGGTGTTGGTAGATAATATCTTCGATTTCCCTGGAGGATATCATGTCACCGCCCCTGATGATGACGTCATTGGTTCGATCCATTACTTGTATATAATTGTCGGGATGTATCACTCCCAGGTCACCGCTGTGAAACCAACCGTGGCGAAAAGCATGAGCAGTCGCTTCAGGATCCTTGTAATATCCGAGCATAACATTGTTGCCTCGCATCACAATTTCACCCATGGTTTGCCCGTCATTGGGCACTGGCTGCATGGTTAGCGAATCGACCACCGCCAGGTGGATGCTCATGGTGTAGGGCACTCCCTGTCGCGCCTTCATCCTCGTGACATTCTCAGGTTCAAGTTCTACCCATGAGGTCTGCCAGGTGCAAACGCTGTGGGGGCCGTGTAGTTCTGTCATACCGTAGACATGGGTGACATTGGCACCAATTTCTTCCATGCCTTGAATAATAACTGGGGAAGGAGCCGCCCCTGCGCTAAGAATCTCAAGTGGGCGGCGAAGTTTCACTCTGGTTGCCTCTGGATATGAGATCATCATCAACAGTATATTAGGCGATGCACAGAGATGAGAGACATTTTCTCTTTCAATTAAATGAAAAATCTCTTTCGCCAAACAGTGTCGAATACAGATATGTGTTCCACCCACTGCTGTTATTGCCCATGGAAAACTCCAGCCATTACAATGAAACATCGGCAGGGTCCAGAGATAGACAGAATCCGATTTCAGGGAAGATTCAATGATTTCACCGAGAGTATGCATACATGTAGATCGATGGCTGTACATAACACCTTTCGGTTTGCCCGTGGTTCCTGAGGTATAACTTATCGCTATCATCGAATTTTCATCGATAATGGTGTCGAGTTTCGGTGTTGTTTTTGCATTATCTGCAAGGAACAGTTCATACTCAGGCCCTTTCAGCAGAGGAGTACCAATAGATTCACAGATGTTGACGAACAGCTCTACCTTATTCAGGTCCTCCTCAATAGGTTGTATGCGGGGGGCATATTCGTAATCGACGAAAACGGTCTTTGCATCAGAGTGACTTATAATTTTGAGATATTCCTCGCTTGAGAGCTGTGTGTTCACACACACCAGAACTGCGCCAATCATCGGAACGGCGAAGTGAGCCTCGAGCATGGCTGGAGTATTGGGACAAATGAACACTACTTTGTCACCGGGCCCAATACCTTTTTTCTGCAACCCATTAGCAAGTTGGTGCACTCGACCCTGAAAGTCACTATAGGTATATCTTTGATCTTTGTATACCACAGCTACCTTGTTGGGATAAACGTGAGCACTCCTGATGAGAAAGGAAACAGGGCTGAGAATGTCCCTGTTCACATCTTGAGAAAACATCTGCGCTCCTTTTATTTACGAGAAAATCACAGCAGGAAAATATCTACCAAATAAAAAACAATATCTCTTTTTTACATTTTCAGCAGTACTAACTTTGGGTAGCACACCTGGTGCGGTTACGGCTACCATGAATCAACAGAATCCAGGCACCGAACTTCTGGTGTACCTGGATTCAAATATAGTAACCGTTCACCGCCCCCTTCAAAAGACTGCATAACCAGAGTCCGTAACCGTTCGTCCAGTGCTCCAGGTTCGTTCAAGCTGGTCTCCTGGCTATAGTTGGCTATGCCAGGAGGCCTGATCGGACGAAAATGGGGTGCT
>JAAELB010000097.1 GCA_024227155.1 Desulfobulbaceae bacterium | reverse complement strand
GCGGTTCTCTGGCAGATTCAATGTCCGTGTACCCGAGTCCCTTCACCGCCAGCTCGTCATGGCAGCCGCAGAAGAAGGAGTCAGCTTGAACCGGCTCGTCAGCGACCGGCTCGCCCACACCTGACCTGACCTGGGGAAGCGCGGAAGTCACGCTGCGGCCGGCAATGAGACCCAGTCGCCGCGATGGCGTGGGTTAAGGGTTGCATAGGCCCTTCCGATGTCCTGAACCAGCACACCCCTGTGGGGGACGGAAATGGTGTCGTGCCTGGTCAGGCCGCATGTCGGTACTCGTTGATCAGGCCGTCGCATCTGGTCGATTTGACGACTTGAAGCTGGGTTGGGTGGGCGTTGTACGACACTGCGAGTGGGGGTCGTTGGTCTAGAGAGCGGTGTGGTCGGTGCTCGTTGTAGTGATCGACGTATTCGACGACAATGCGTTCGAGCTGACGCTGGTTCCAGATGATGGTGCGGTCGAGGAGCTCACGGCGGATGGATCCGATCCAGCGTTCGGCGAAGGCGTTGGCCACCGGAGTGCGGACTGGGGTCTTGAGGATCTTGAAGCCTTCGGTTCGGAAGATCTCGTCGAAGGTGTCGACGAACTGGCTGCCCCGGTCTCGGACCAGCGCTCGTGAACCGTTGAGTTGGTCAGCGTGTTGGAGGAACAGGTTGCGGGCGGCTTGGGTGGTCCATGTGCCGGTGGGGTTGGCGGTCGCCCCAGCGAAGAAGACCTGTCGGGTGGGGACGTGGATGAAGAACAGCACGTAGTAGCGGTGGAGTAGGGCGGTGTCGACGGTGAAGAAGTCGCAGGCCACCGCGGCTTGGGAGTGAAGGAATTGTGACCAGGTGATGTCGGATCGACCTGGGGCTGGGTCGACGGCGTTGGTCCTGAGAAGCTGCCACACGGTGGAGCCCGCGATGTGGTGGCCGAGGCCCGTGCGTTCGCCGTGGATGCGGCGGTAGCCCCAGGTTGGGTTCTCGGTGGCGAGGCGAAGGACGAGTTGTCGAATCTCGGTTGAGGTGGGTGGGCGTCCCGGTCCTCGTGACGGTTGTGTCCAGTGGCGAGTGATGCGTCGTCGGTGCCATCGCAGGAGGGTGTCAGGGTTGACGATCCAGCCGGTCCGACGTGGGCGGGGGAGAGCGGCGGCGATCGCACCGAGCAGGGTCCGATCATCGTCGTCTATTTCAGGTCGGTCGATTTGTCGGCGGAGGATTCCAAGTTGGTGCCGGAGCACGATGATCTCGAGGTCTTTGGATCGGCCGGAGCGGACAGCGAAACGAGCGAGCGTGGCGATGAGGCGGTACAGAATGCGAGACACAGCCGACCAGCATCGGCCCGTGTTTGCCCTGCTCAACCTCCACGACCGAATACTCGGCCCCCACAAGGCAGTAAAGGATGCGAAACACGGGGCACCAGCATGGAGGCATCCCACGCCTGGTCAGCACCCAAGCGCGCGTTTCCGAGCCCCACACGCTGGCTTCTATCCTTTCGGCGGAGGAGCCAGGTTGGCGAGATTGTTGTCGTCGGTGGTATCGGCGGTCGAGCGCATGTAGCGGCGGCCGCTGTCGAGGTGGACGATCTGCAGCGGCGTAGGATCGCTTCCCTCTTGGACATAGAACGAGAAGCGGCCGCTCTCCTGGAGCTCCACCGCCTGCCCGACCGGCAGCATGAAGATCGTGCCGTCGGCGTTTCGGCCGCCGATCGCGGCGATTCCGCCGATCGCGTTCTTCGTGGCGAACTCGATCCGGGACGCGATTGCCCCGTCGTACTCGTTGTCGGGCAGCAGCTCGACCCGGAGCCATCCGCTGCTGCCGATGACTTGACCGTCGGGGAGCAGGGCGGCGGTCGTGGCCGGAACGACCTCGTCGGTGGCCCAGCTCGACGGGTCGGGCCGCCGATGCCATGTCCAGTTGCCGCGGATGTCCGAGGGAACGGGGATCCGAGTGGAGTCCTCGTCTCGCAGCAACGGCCCGAGATGCAGGTTGGGTGAGATTCGGCTGAGGGCTGCCGACGTCCAGTCACGGCGCAAGCCGACTCGCTTCTGGGGAAGCAGACCGCACGTCACCTCGACGTTCGACGACGGCTCCATGATCAGTGTCAGCGGGATGTCGATCCCCGGGTTGATGAAGAAGGCGTCGTCCTCGTTCACGAAGCTCGCGAGGAGCGAACCGGCTTCGAGCCGGCGAGCAACGTCAGCGAGTGCAGGGTCGACGATTCGCAGCTGTCGATAGTCATCGGCCAGGTAGAAGCCGAGCAGACCGTCCGACATCTGAGCCAGAGACCCGAGGCGTACGGCGACGGCGGTGGTCGCGTTCTCGGGTGGGTTGCGCTCGTCGAACACGTCGATGCGGATCTTCGCTCGAACGATGACGGCTGGCTGCCCGAGGATCAACGAGAGGTGCTGATCGCCCGCGGTGCCGGTGAGGTCGGTGGTCCAACGGGACACATCGATCATGCGAAGCAGACTGTGAAGCGCTCCCGAACCCGGCTCGCCGGACCGGTGGAAGTCGTGGTCGATGTCGAACAAGGCGTCGACCATGGTGCCGAGGACGGCATTGCCGATCCTGCTGCTCGGTCGGGCGCCCAAGCGCGATGGCGTGCCTGGAGGCTCCTGCCACTCGAGCGTCGATCCAGACCGTTCGTAGAGCTGTCCGAGTCCGATGCCGTGCACATTGAAGATCTCCAACGAGGTCTCGCGCGGCGACGGCAGCACGTAGCCACAGACCGGGCTGATGGCGTCGTCGGCATCGATGTCGGCCCCGGCTGCGTCGGTGAATCGCAGGCTGATCTGGGCGGGCGCCGTGAAGCGGGGACGGAGGGCGGCGAGGCCAGGGTGTTGGGGCGTCGTGAGGGTGGCACCGAGGGCGGGCAGCGGTGGGGAACCGGCGGCGCTGTCGGCGATGTCGATGAACTGGCCGAATCCGTCGACCAGGCGGAGCTTCTCGAGGCGCAGGTAGCCGGCTCGCAGTGCACGAAAGTCGTCGGGCCGGTCGCCGAGCGGGAACGGCTCGTCGAGGCGACCATGGTCAGCGGTCACGATCGCCGAGAGGTCGTCGCCTCGGAGTTTCGCCACGAACTGCTCCAGCGCGCCCCCGACGAGGTCGAACGTGGGTGCCTGCTCGCCGCTGTCCGATGCCAGCGCGAACTCGATGAGCTTCGCCGCGGTCGCGGAGAGCATGGTGCGTCCCGACAGCGACACCGCGCCGGACTCGTCGGGAACCTCGGGCGGTTGCTTGAGTTCGTAGTCGCTCTCGCCGAGGTCCCAGTCGTGGGTGCCGTGGGTCGACGGAAGGTAGCTCACCTCCCAGTCGAGATGCATGGGCGACCACGGTCGCTCAGGCGGCGCGATGGCGAGCGGACTCGGCAAGATGCCCGTGATCAGCGCGTCCGGGATGCTTGACGCTTCGACCGCCCCAGCGGCGAACGACTCCCACCACGCGGCTCGTAGACGAGCGACAGGCGACACGTCAGCCGCAGGCGTGGACGCCAGATCGGGCGCACTCCCGGGGTCGAGACTGGCCAGTTCGATGAGGAGGTCCGCGGCGACCGCGGGCACCTCACACTTGGGTTCGATCGGAGCCAACGGGTCGCCGTCGAGGACGGCGTCACCCTTGCCGACGTCGACGCCATCGACGCCGAATGCCGCCACACAGTCGCCCGACACGCGACAGAGGAGATCGTCGTTCTCGCCGAACCGGCCGTCTTCGCCGTGCTTCCCGCTGCGGCCAGCGCCTTGCAAGACGACGGACGGGTCGGTGGCATGCCAACGGCGCGGACTCGCCCGCTCGACCTCTCGAAACGCGCCAGGGTTGTCGTCGTCGGTCGGGTCCGCTTGCCAGATGCTGGCGGTCGATTCTTCGCCGGGTGCGGAGCCGAAACGAGCAGCGTTCAGCTTGCTCTGGATGTCGGCGAGGCCGTCGATGCCGGTGGCATCGCCGAAGATCCCCGACAGGCGGGCTTCGAGCATGCGAGCGGACAAGGGGTCGAGATCGTTGTCGAGGATGCTGACCGAGGCCTCGCCGATCGTCTCACCGATCGCGATCTCGATCGAGCTCGGGTCGGGCCGGAGGTCGCTCTCGGAGTCGATGTCGCCGGCGCCATGCCATTCCGGCGTGGGCCATCCGTGCGCCAGGGCATGGGCGAAGTACACCGACTGGGTCGGGAAGGGTTCACCGCTGGCCAGTGTGCGGGTGAGCGACCAATCGAGATCGTCGAGCCGAGCGAAGAAGTCGGCTTCGTTGCGCGCGTCGATGGGGTCGAGACCCGCGTCGGTGTACCAGCCGAGCACGGTGTAGGCCACCGCCCCGGTGATGTCGTCGAGCGGGTCGTGGAAGGCAAACCGGTCGACGACATTGTCGAAGTACCCGGCCCATCCGAGCGAGCCGAAGCCGAGGGCGGTGATCTCCTCGACCGTACCCACGTCAGTCCCCGGGATGCCGCCGGAGAGCACGTCGTCGACGACCTCGGGATGCTCGGCTCCCGCCTCGGGCAGCAGCCATGCGTCGACGCGGCGATGCGTGCTCCCTGCTTCGGTCGTGAGGCGAATGACCAGCCAGCGGTTGGGCGCGGGAGGAAGCGTCAGTTCATCATCGACGACCTTGCCCCGGGTCAACGCGTCCGGCAGCGCCCAGTGGAGGTAGGCACCAGGTGTGCGGCTCTCCTTCAGCGTGGCGAACGGATCGGCGTCGAGCTGTTGACGGACGCGTCGGCCCGTTTGGGTCTTCGGCGTCCGCATGACGGTGTCGGCCCAGATCTCGGTCTGGTCGCGCGCCATCAAGACGTCGAGTGAGATGGGGACGAGTAGGCTGGTCATCGTCGAACGGCCTCCTCAGCTCTCGTACCGTTGTCGGATCGGCGGCCGAAGCAGTTGGGCGGCGAGACCGGCCGACCCTCGGGCTGTCCCCAGCGGTTGCGCCTGATCGATGGCGTTGGCGAGCGAGGTGATCGAAACGACACCATCAGCCA
Source organism: Desulfobulbaceae bacterium (assembly GCA_024227155.1). Lineage (GTDB taxonomy): Bacteria > Desulfobacterota > Desulfobulbia > Desulfobulbales > Desulfocapsaceae > Desulforhopalus_A. Next base: position 14,658 of record JAAELB010000097.1, on the reverse strand, counting down.
CCGCTCCCGGCCGGAAACCGACGGGGACGGTCGTTGAGGTCTCCTGGGCGTCGGCGTCACGCAACTCGACTTCGTAGCCGCCGCCGGAGGTCTCACTCACCCCGTACTGCACGGCTCCGTGTGGCTCCTCGAGCCAGAACATCTCGGGTATGCCATCAAACAGCGCAAGCAACACGCCGGGCGAAAGGTGCTCCATGCGCAGGATCGGCACCACGAGCTCGGGTCGGTTCTGCTCGATGCGATCGGGGTCGGCCCCGTCGGGGATCCGGCGCCGGTCGGCGGAGGTCCACGCCCGCAGTGCGAGTCGGGGCCACTGGCTCACGAGTTTCGACCGCAACAGCAAACCAGAGACGGTGCCCGGGTTGACGTCGTGGTCGCTGTCGGCGGCGAGCTCGAACTCTGCGCGTCTCAACGCGACCTTGCGAACCGCATACCGAAGCTGGGTCGAACGGAGCTCGGCTTCTCCGACGGCGGCGCGAGCCCGAGTGAGCTCTCTCGAGCCGTTTCCCGCGGCGCTCAGCGCACCGACGACGACCGCGGACAACCACTCGTCGTCGAGGGTGAACAGTCGGGCGCTCTCGTCGGGCAGCAGTCGCGCGTCAGGGACCAGGTACCGAAACGGGATGTCGTGGAGGAGCCGCAGCCGGGCGAGTTGGAAATTGACATAGTTCGGCAGCGCCCGAGTCGGGACCTCCTCTGGGGTGGTGCTCGTCCCGAACTGACGGTCCAGACGGGCGATGAGCATTCGCGAGCCCAGGTTCTTTGCACTCATTGGTCCGCCTCCACCAACGTGATCTGGCCCATCTTCGCGATGGCCAGACCGCTGACATCCATCGATTCGACCAGGTGCTGCTGGAGCTTCGCGACGGTGAGTGCGGGTTCGGCGGTGAGCGTGACCCGACCGGCGATCTCGTCAGCCTCGAGCTCAGCGCGAATCTCTGCCTCCGCTCGTCGGTGCCAGTCGACCATTTCCCTCAGGAAGCGGCCGTCGGCCGCTCCGAGGAGGCGGCCGAGTGTCGATGCAGCGGCCAGCGAGATGTCGTCCGCGCTGCTCACCGGCGCGTCGGAGGTCAGACCCAGGAGCGGACCTCGGTAGTGGGCTGGCGTCGTCTCGCCGTCATGGTCGGTGTTGCGAACGGGAAGCCGTCCAGCGTCGTCGAGCACCTCATCGCCGCCCGGCGGGGTCCCGAACGGGGCGACATCGAGGCTCTCCGCGAGCGCCTCGAACGTGCCCCCCTGCCCTGACGAGGTGAATTGCCAGGCGTAGAGGAGCACGAGCGCTGGCGCGGCCTGGAGGCTCTGGGTGTCGAACACGTCGTCGCGGGCCTCCAACGACACGAGGCACGCCAGGTAGTTCTGCTCGTCAGCGGTCTGCTCGACGAGCGGCAAACGGTTCGACACGACGACCGAGAACCAGCCGTCGTCGTCATCGCCCGCAAAGGCGGTGTCAGCGAGGTTGACCTGTCGCACGTGGGTCAGCAGGCTCATCTCGGCGCGTGTCGGCAGGATCGTTCTGAAGGTGTCAATCGAGTTGACCGTCAGCCCAGTGACGGTGGGGTCACCCGAGATCGGATCGACGTTGTTCAACTCCGTGACGACACCGGGTGGAAGCACCGCGCTCAGGGGACCCTGCGTGATTGTCGCTTCAGACTCCTTGAGCAAGAGGAGTGCCATCCACGGCGTGTCACCCAGCTGATCCGTGTCGTCGATGCGGCGCGACCACGGCAGGGCCCGCCGGCCGAGGGCGATGTGCGGGAGGCGCTCCTGAAACGCACCCAGGCCGCCGGGCGGCGGGTAGCAGTCGGCGATCTCGTCGGGATCGAGCACGAACCGGGGCGCGAAGACATCGAGGAACGTCTCTTGGCTCGGCGGTGCGGCCAGCGACGTGGAGCCCTCGCTCACGGCGACGTCGGACGTGATGCGATACAGGCCGGCGGCGAGGTCGGGGACCACCGCGTCATGCAGCTTCATCCCGCCGACCTTTGGTGGACTGCTCATCGTTCTTCCTCCCGGGCGATCACGGAGACGGCCGTCGCGGCGTCGGGACCGAGCCCGGCGATTGCTGGGGCGAGGCGGACGAAGTCGTCGGTGTTGACCCGCGCTCGGGTCGTGGTCGCGTCCTCGTCGACCGCGATCACTCCCGCGATCGTCCAGTTCTGTGCGCCGCTGATCGCCACGCTGATCGTGCCGCCCGTGCCGGACAGGGTGATCGGGTACATCACTTCGGTCCGGTCGCCCTTCCGGACGCTGCGACGCCGACCCTTCTCCGCGCCCGCGATCTCGACGTCCAGGTCGTCGAGTGATGCGTCGTCACTCAGGCCATCGAGGCGGATGAGCAGCGTCTCGGGCTTGGTTGCCTCGGCCCAGGTGATCTGGGTCGTGAGGCTGTCGAACGCCCGCACGAGTTTGTTCGCAGGGAACGCCGGCCGGCTGACCCCGCCCAGTCGAGCCGACTTCCGCGGCTGCCATGGCCGTTCGGTGGTGATCACCGCACCGGGTGTGAGGAACGTTCCTGGCCCTGCCTGCACCAGCTCCGTCGCCAACTCCCATCCCATGAGCGCGCCCTCGATGGGGTTGGCCACGATCACGGACTGCGCCCCCTCAGCCACGTCGGCGGTGACGGCATCGACCTCTCGGTCCTCGAGTACCGCACCCGTCGCGGACAGCGCAACGACGCGCTGTTTCGCGTCCGATAGCTGAAGCGAGTGCGGGTGCTGGGTCGACACCTTCCACACCGCGACCCGTGAGGCCGCTGCGGTCGAGGCCGAGGCGACCGACGGTGCTGCTCGTTTCGCGGTGACGTTCGCCAGCCGCTCTGGCTCGATCGAGATCGCAGCCGCGGTGATCGCCACCGCATCGACGCGAGCGAGTCGCTCGACCGGGTGGACCGACGCGTCGGGCGCGAGGGCCCCGCGCTGGCCTCCACGGTCGGCAGCGCCTGCCGCTCGACCGAACGACATCGACCGGCTCGGCTGTTCGTCGACCATCGAACTGAACGGCAGTTCCGGGATCGCACCGGTTGCTTCGACAATCGCTGGCGCGCTGGTGAGCTCCACCGTCGACAGGGCGATCAGCATCGGATGGTCGGTGTCGACCACCTGGTTGCCCTTGGAGTCGATCGAGGTCGCCGCGCCGTCCCAGACCGCAGCCGGAAAGCTGTCGTTGGTGTGGGTCTGGTCGAGGTGGGCGATCTCCGAGGCGCTCAACTCCAGCCATGTGCCGGCTCCGCTCCGGCGTTCGATCGTCACCTCGAGGGTGGGGCTGATCCGCCCATGTGCCGGGCCGCAGGGGACGAGGTCAACGCCGCTCGGCACACCGCTGATCGACTGACCCAGACCGTTGATCTTCAGCCCGGTGGCCGGCATCTTGCTCTCGACTCGCATCGAGAACTCCGTCGCAACCGGCCACGGCTTGGTCTCGGTCCCGTCGGGCGCCTCGTCGGCGGCCAGTCCACCGGCAGAGATGCTCGACTGGCTTCCCTGGCCGACGTACTTGTCGCGCACCTCCGGCCAGCTGAGGAAGCTCTGTGGCTGGTTGTTGCCGAACGGGACGCGAATCGACGCGACCGCGACGTTCACCTCGACCAGGCCGCTGAGCGGTGGCCCGTGCAGGTGGAGGGTGGCGGAGATCGTGGCCCGGAACGGCGGCAGCGAGACACACTTCCCGAAGAGGCACGCCTGGAGCTTGACCTCGACGCCGACTTCGACACTTGCCGTCGCGTCGTAGCTGAACGGGTCCCACGTGATGATGACGTCGAGCTCGGCGGTGAACCAGGCGCGCACCGGCCCGACCCGATAACTCGCCTCGAGCGACCCACCGACCATCACCGCCGAGTGGGTCACGGCAAAGAACGCGCCGCCCTTCACCGAGATACCACTCCCGACGCTCCAGTCGAACCCGACGCGGGGAACCACCGGATAGTGGTCGGGCGGTGTGAACTTGCTCGAATAGCCGCCGACCGACAGCAGCACCTCGGGCCGCTTCATCCAGATGATGAAGGCGAACCCTCCGGTCAGGCGGCAGTCGCGGCTGAGCAACCAGCTGTTGTCGGTGAGCTGGGCTTGGATCGAGAGGACCTGATCCACGGTGCTGTACTTGGCGGACAACGCCAGCTCCAGCGACACGATCTGCGCACTCTCCGTTGTCGGGAGGCTGAAGCGCATCAACCCGAGCAGGCTGACCTCGAACCCGCGATCGGTGGCAACGGTGACCAACGCGGTCGTCTTGAGCAACTCGAAGGTGGAGAACCGCACGCCGGCTGCCAGCCACAGTGCACCGCGGGCCGGAGGGATGTCGGTCCCCATGCGTTCGAGTTGTTCCATCGGGTCGCCGGACAACCCGTCCATGGCGGTCACCAGCGGGAACGACGGCACGCTCGCCGGATCGCGTGGGGTCAAGAGGCGGCGGTTGTAGCCGACACCGCCTGCGATGCCGGTGACGAAGAGGAACGGCGGACCGCCGAGCGGAGCCGACAGCGCGAGGAAGGCGAAGAGCGACGTGTACTCGCCCTCGCCGTCCTGCACCCTCGCGTACGCACCGATCGCGGAGAGGCCATAGCTGCCCAGCTGCACCGAGAGCGCCCCGCGGTACTCGATGTCGCCGCTGGGGAGGGTGGCCTTCAGGAGTCCGCCCGCGACGCGAACGGCTGAGGTGTCGTAGCTGATGGCGAGGCCGCTCAGGTCGATGCGCCATCCATCGATGTCGGTTGGATCATCGAGTGGCACGAAGACCGTCAGGTCGTCGGCAGCGACGCTGATACCTGCGATGGCGATCGACGCGTCGAGTGCGAGCCCCAGCTCGCCGTGGCTGTTGGCGATGGGGACATAGGCCAGAGCCATCGAGTCGACATGGAGGGGGCCGAAGGTCCGGTTGATCTCGAGCGTGAGCTCCGGTTCGCCCGCGAAGGAGACGGCCATGCCGGTCGGCGAGTTGCCGATCAGCATGTCGAAACCCGGTACGCCCGGTGCCGCGTCGCCACCGCCGTCGGACTTCACCAACGACGCAGCGACGGCGTTGCCGCCATCGCCAGGCAAGGTGATCGCCAAGCTGAGCCCGTCGATGGCGACCGCACCGAAGACGTCGCCCTGCTTCGAGACCCCGTTCGGGCCGGCCAGCGCGACATCCACGCTGAGGTACCCGGCCGCACCTCCCAACTGGAAGCCGCCGAGGTCGATCAGCGGGGCATCGCCCGCCTTGGTCAGCCCGGCTCCGAATCCGCCGAGTCTGACGACCGGCGACAGCTTGGGATCGGTCGTGTCGCTGAGGTCGAGCAGGATCAGGCCGCTGCCTTCGCCGCGCGCGTCCCATCCGAGGTCGTGCTCGTCGGGCAGGCTGAGATGCACCGACAGGGCGTAGCCGCCGAGTGAGAACTTCAGCTCGCCGGCGACGTTGACGCCGAACTGGCCCCCGTCGGACAGGATCGACAGCTCGACACCGCCGGGCAGGCCGACGGTCGCGGTGCTGAGAAGATCGAGGGCGCCGCGCACCACATCGAGGGGCTCGGGGATCGCGGCGACGAATCGGTACTGGTTCGACACCCGCTCCACGAAGCCCGTCGCTTCGACGAGTTCGCCAACCGTCTTGCCGCTCGACCACATCGGGGTGTCGAGCAGGTCGTCGGCCGCGGTGAGGAGCAGGTTGCCGGCGAGCGGGATCACGAGGTCGGTGGCGATCTCGGTGACCTGGGCAGCCGTGAGCGGGGGCCCAGGCGGCGCGAGCGGAAGGCCGAAGTGCTGACTGCCGAGCGGGAAGAAGATGAGCTCGATGGTCGGCGTGGCGGAGCCGGTGAAGGCGATCGTGCTCGCGATGGTCAACGATGGGCGCAGCGAGACGCCGTCGAGTACGGCAGCGACGAGGGCAATCTCGGAGCCGAGCATGAGTTCTCCGCCCGAGATCCCTGCGCTGACGCCGAGGCTGAGGGGCGCAAGGTCGAGGTCGTCGAGCGCGACGGACAGTGATGGCGGCGAGGTCGACAGGTCGAGGCTGAACACGACCGCCGCACCAGCCGCGACCGGGACCTCCACCCGTACCTGTGACCCCTGCCGGCTGATGTGGGGGCTGGCCCCGGTGACGGCGTCCAGGAGGTCTCGGAGCGCGGCGGCAGAGGCGGTGGCGAGCGGTGTCAGGTCACCGTCGGCGAGCGCGGTCTGGAGGTCGGCGAGCTGTTGGGATCGAGCCTGGAAGCGTTGACCGAGCGGACTGGCCGGATCGCGGAGGTCCAGCGCGTCGGCCACATCCAGGGCGGGGGAAAGCGCGGGGCCCGTACCCAGGTCTTCCTCGACCCGGTCGAGTACGACCGGAAGCAGGGCGACGATGGCCGCGGACGCAAGGGTGTTGAATCCGCTCAACTCCGGCAAGAGGGTGATGTCGACCCCGCTGTCGGTCTGCGCGGTCAGGGTGAGACCGGTGGCGTCGAGGCCGAGCTCGATCGTCACGGATCCGAAGACGCTTCCCGAGGGCAACGGGACATGAACGGCGATCCGTCCGCCCGGGATGGCGGTGCGATCGGCGCCGATCCGAGCCGACAAGCCGAGATCCAGGGTCGCGTCCGCACCGTGGTCGGTCCGCAAGGTGATCGGGTCGACGGTCTCGGCGGTGACCGTGATCGCGTCGTCGGCCGGATGGTGTGACTCGGCGGACAGCGAAAGTGCGTCCGGCACCACGAAGGGATGCGTTTCGTTGGTCTGCATCCCCAGAACGCCAGCGAGAATCTCGAGGGCTCGGGTGATCACCGTGCTGTCGAGGCCCGCGCCGGGTGCGGCACCGAAGCGTTCGAAGAGCCACGTACCGGGCTCCTCGAACGCAGGCCAGATCGGTATCGGAACCTCCTCACCGAGGACTTGCTCTGCGAGGGCTCGCAATACGACGTCGCCGAGGAAGCGCGGCAGGCTGTTCGCCAGGACGTGCTGAACGTGTGATGGGTCAGCGGGGAGCAGGTGGAGGGGTTCGGTGAGCCACCCGCCAGAGAGAACCAACTCGTGCGAGGTCCAGGTCACCTCCATGCCTGCCACGGTGCAGATCAGATCCCGGTCGAGCGCGCCGTCACTGATCGCGACGCTCGCGAACCCGCCGATGCTCGCGGTCTGGGCGAGCAACAGCCCGGCGGACGACGGTCCCACCGACACTCGCCACGGCTCCTTCTCGACCCGAATTTCGAACGGCAACGAGTCGTAGACGAGACGCCACGGCCCGCCACCGACAGGAACCAAGGCGTCGCGTTCGAGGCCGAGAATCCCGCCCGGCCGATCGAGCAACGCCGGGAGACGAGCCGCGAACCAGCCGTTGCCGTCGGCCCGGGCCTGGACGAACGCATCAGCCAAGAAGGCGGCTGGCTCATCGCTGGTTCGGCGGCGCACGAAGCCGAGCTCGCTCAACAGATCGAGGACGTCCTCGACCTGGGGCGCAAGCGGTCCTGGCCCGTCGAGTGCGACCGCCAGCAGGTCGAGGAGCTCCGACGTGCGGGGATCGTCGAGCCCGACCGCGACCGTCGCATCCGCGCCGCGCAGGCTGGCGCCGGTGAGGACGACGTCGAACGTCGTCTCCATCCCGCTCCCGCTCGGCGCGAGCGAGCCCGTGAACGAAGCGGTCCGGGCTCGCCCCGGAGCTCGCCCGTCGAGCACCGGACTCTCGACGAGCCACGCACCGTCGTCACGCCACAGATCGATCCTGACATCGAGCTGACCCGTTCCGGACGATGTGGTTCCATCGCTCGTCAGCATGAGGTCGCCGAGTTCGAGGTTGACCAGAGCCTCTGCGTGAACCGTGCCCGTCGAGGCCTCGGGAAGGTCGAGCACGCACTGCGCCCCCCAGCACAGACGATCCGAGGTCGTGCGGACCCGAGCCCTGACATCGTCGGCGAGCGCGGTGGCGAGGGTCTCGTCGAGCGAGCCGGGAAGGGTGGTGATGAACGCCGTGGCCGACACGCCGCTCAGCGAGGGCATGGGGCCCTCCCGCTGCCATGCCGGCCCACCCAAGAGGCCTGGCACCAGAGCACCCTCGCTCCCCAGCGGATAGCCGTCCAGCAGGCGGCTCAACGACGCGAGCGCACGCCCGGTCGGGTTGTCGGAGGCGGCCAGTGCGACCGGCGCGAGTTCCTGGGCGAGCCTGATGGCGTCGGCCACGGTTGGGTCGAGGAGGTCGGCATCGGGGCCCGCACCGAGCGGGGCGGCGACGGTGATCAAGCCGACGCAGTCCGGCGGGTGTTCCGCGACGAAGGCCTCCGCGGCGAGGCCGAGGTACGAGTGGGCGACCAGAACGAACTTCGTGTCCGGGCGAGCCGGCGCCAGTGTCGCAACAACCCGCTCGATCGTCGCCTTCCCCTCATCGACCGAGCGGTCTCCGTCATTGGCGAGGTCGACCTCGTACACGGTGCTCGAGGCGACGATCCCGGGGTCGACGAGCCAGGGCGAGATGCCGGGCTGGCGCATCGAAACCGCCTCGGCGGGTCCCGCACCGACCTCGTCGACGATGGCGCTCCAAGGATCGGTTCCTGCGAGCGGCGGGGCCATGAGGAGCACCGTCCACTCGTCGCTGGCCAGCCCGGAGGTGAGTGCATCGATGCGAGCACCGACACCCTCGACGATCGTCGGGTCAGCGCACGCGTCGCCGTGCCCCGAAGACCCGAACGATTCGATCAGCCAATTCGCGTCGACTGGAATCGCGGACACGGCGGCGAGCACACCGTCGGAGTAGTCCAAGAGCTCGACCACGCGTTCGAGGGCGGAGGCTGCCTGCGAGAGATCACGGCGATGCAACGCAGCCGAGATCCAGGAGGCGTGACCCCGAAGCCGATCGGCGCCGTCGATCAGCTCCGCAGGGGTGACCCGGGGGCCGCTAAGCTGATCGAGCGGCGTCTCGGCGAGGGCGGCTGGGGGCCCGTCATCATCGAGCCAGACGGTGAGGGCGACCGGAGCGTCTTTCGCCAAGAGCGGGAAGCGCCACGGGTCGTTGCGGGTGCCTCCACCGAGCACGGGGCGGCTGCTGATGTCGGTCAGGTCGCCTTCCAGGAGCGCCTGGGCGAGTCTCACGAGCGCGTCGAGCGCAGAGCCTCCGGCCGCGGCGACGTCGGCCGCAGGCTCGTCGATCACCGTTTGCAGCCACCCCCGCAGTGCGGCGCCGGGGTCGGTCAGCAGATCTCCGACATGGGTTCCCGGCAGCGGATTCAGTGGTGGGAGCCGGTGGGCGGGATCTGGCGAGATCGGGTTGGTGATCCCGAACAACGACGCGAGGACGCCGCCGTCGCGACCGAGCCAGTCGTGTGCGCCGCGGGCGAGGAGGGCCCGGAGTGCGGGCCAGAGGGCGTCGGAATCGAGGCCGAGGCCGAGATCGTCGGCGGTCGGATCGATGCCCGTCACCCGGAGGGGCGCGAACGGACTCAAGACCAGGTCGTCGCCGTCGACGATGACCGTGAGATCCTGCAGCTCGAGGTCTGCCTCGATCGGTTGGCCGGGGGTCCAGGCCGCCGTGGCCGTGATCTCCCCGGCGCTCACGCGTACGCCGCCGACGGCGGGTTGGAGCATGTCGAGCCGGATGGCGGCATTGAGGCCGATCCGCGAGAGGAACCGGGCCGCCGTGCCGCCGGTCGGGGAGAGATCCACCCGCAGCACTTCGGTGGTCAGGACGGCGTCGCAGGCACCGGTCTCGACGACGGCCCGCAGTCCGAGGACGAAGGTGGATGCGCCGTCGTCCGTCTCGTGCCAGACGGCCAGCTGCACGGCGAGGGGACTCGGCTGAGGTGGAGTCAACGCGGCGAGCTCGACCCGCCATGGATCCTCGGCGGATCCGTCGCCCGTCACGTCGGGCGGCGCGGTGTCGAGGAGCTGTGCGAGCGCAGTGACGATCGGCTTCCATCCGTCGGGATCAGCCAGCAGGGCGCGGTAGTAGGCGGCGATCGCTTCCACCGGCCCCGACACGAAGTCGGCCATGTCGAGGCCGGGCTGGGTCCCGAGTCCGAGGAGTGCTCGCAGCGCGTCGACTGCTCGATCGCCCGCGGCCCCCAGGCCCGCGCTCAGCGCATCGTCGACCACGGTCTCGGTGGCGTCGGAGACGCTTCCCTCGCTGGTGAGATCGACCCGCTCGATCGTGGAGACCGAGCTCCCGAGCCCGATGGTGACGTCGGTGAGTTCGAGAATGGGGCGGATCTCGGGCCCGTCGGCGCCCGTCTCGGCTCGAAGCCCGGCTCGGAACCCGCCGACCCCGAATTGGCTAGAGCCAGAACCGTGGACCGGGATCAGGGGGGCGCCAGAAGCGGTCGCCTCGAGGCTGAGCTCGATGTGGTCGAGGTAGCGCACCGGAAGTGCTCCGCCCAACGGAATGGTGACCAAGGTCACGTCGGCGTTGAGCTCGGCATCGACGGCGGCATCGCCGGCGAACCCGATCTGGAGCCCGACCACCAGATACGGCACCGCACCCTGACCGTCGTTGCGCACGCCGATGCTGATCGCGACCCCAGGTTGCGTGTTGTCTGCAACGAGCAGCTGGATACGCCACGACTCGTCGGTTGTCCCGGCGCTCGCTGGCACGGTTTCGAACTTGGTGTCGGTGAGGGTCGCCAACGCCTCCAGAACGACGGCGATGGCCCGGCGACCGTCGTCGAGCTCGTGTGACGCAACGGCGTTGAACCAGTCTCGAATGGCGGTGGGCTCGCTGAGGAGCTGGCCCGCAGGGAACGGAGGCATCCCATCGGTTAGGCCGAGCAGATCCGGAAGCGCATCGGCGAGTCGCTCGACCTCGGCGGGGAGCGAACTCGCCTGTGCCAACGCCAGGTCGAGCAAGAGCAGTGCGAGCTCGGCGATCGGTGGCCCTGCGTCGGCGAGGTCGAGCACCAGGGGGTTGCCGTCGCCGGTGTCCAGGCCGATCGCGAACCGGCTGTCCGCCGCGTGGGGTGGGGCAACGACCTTGGCGGTCGCGGTGACCCGCGGTCCGTCGGCGGCCAGCGGCGCGGTCGCGGAGATCGAGAGCGGGTAGTCGGGGCTTCCCGCCACCGCCGCGATGCTGTTGCCCGACGCAACCAGGAGGACCAGTTCCGCGCGGGCTCCGGGCCCATCGGCAGACACCTCGGCTTCACCGACGATCGACAGCTGCATGGGCGCGCCGGGGGCGGGCCCGTCGCGGGCGACCACGAGATAGATCTGGCCCTTGCCGCCTTCGTCGAGGAGCGGATACGCAGTGCGGAGTGGAAGGCTTGCTCCGAGTCCGGCCACCGTTTCGGTCACCTCGTCGAGGTGTTGCTCGGCACTGGGTACCAACCCTTCGAGTGCCGAGATCAGGGCGGCCCGCTGCTCTTCATCGGAGAAGATGTCCGCGACCCGATTCCACGGCGCACCGAAGAAGTCTGCGTCGATGACGACGGAACCGCCTCCGGTACGCCGAAGCAGCCCGATCGCGAGCGCGAGGTTCTCGACGTCGGGATCGAGGTGAACCGAGAGGCTCATGCGATCGGGGGATCAGGCGGCGGGGAGTCAGGCGCCCGGTCGGGTGGCTTGAACTCGACGACGACCGCAAGCATCCCGTCGGCCTCCTTCATCGTCACGGTGCTCTCGATCTTCACCTTCGCAAGCTGCACCGGATGCCCGTGGAGCGGGAACATCCAGAGGGTCGACAGCAGCGCTTGCAGGACCGGGGTGGAGCTTCGCTGGATTCGAACCAGCGGGTCGTCCATCGTCGTGAAGAACGGCAGCTTGCTCGGCGATCCTCCGAGGATCGAGTACGCAAATGCGGCGAGGTGGTCGGCCGCCTGGGTCGTCGGTTGCACTCGGCCCGACGCCAGTTCGTCGGCGGCCGGGGTGAAGAAGGTCTTCAGGCGTTCCATCACGCTGAAGCTGTCACCGCCATCAGGTGTGCCGTAGGGGATGGTGATCGAGATGCGCTCGCTACCGGAGGGCTGAACGCCGAGGAGGTTGGTGCGCGCCGCGGTGGAGAACACATCGAGGGTGAAGTTGCGGATCTTGTCGAGCTGTTCCTCGAACCTCGAGCGGATGGCGTCCGATGCGTCGTCGATGCCCTCTTCGAGCTCTTCGAGCGTGTGGGTCCGCACCTTCTCGAACACCGCGGCGGGGTTCAGGAGGCCAGTTCCGATGACGTCGATGGGGATGCTGAGGGTCTCGCCCAGCCATTCCTGCAAGATGCCGGCGCGACCGGTGAGCTCTTCGATCCGCTCCGCCAGCTTCTCGAGGATCTCCTGGATCGTCTTGTTGGCGGTTTGGAAGCCGTCCCCGATGAAGTCCTCGATCGCCTGCTCGAGCTGGGAGGAGTCAGGCGCGCTGCCATCGTCGGGAGTGAGCTCCCAGTCCATGAAGTTCGGTCGGGGCCCATCGGCCTGGGTGCCGCTGGGCGCTCCGCTCGGCACGGTCCAGTCGGCGTCGCAGTCGTCGGTCCAGTAGGAGAGTCGGGCCTGGCCGGTCTCGTCGATGATCACGGCCCAGATCACGCCTTCCCACCAACCCGCCGTGCCGCTGTTGAAGTAGCCAGTCTTGAGCTGCGGGATGAGGCCCGGCGCCAACGCCTCGAGCTCGGACAGGACTGGCGCGAGCGGCGGCAGGATCCGTTTGAGGTCGTCGACGGTCGCGAAGGGCTGACTGTGCGGGCCATGGGTATGGCCCAGACAGATGTGGTTGAAGTAGTGGCGCTGGAAGTACGTGCGGAGCTTGGCGAAGTCTGCGGTGGCGATGTCGAGGGCGCTCAGTTCGCCCAACCCGAGCTCGGCGCGACTTTCCGCCGGAGTCTTCACCGTGTTGTCGGTCTGGTCGAGCGCAGAGAGCGCAACCCCGATCGCACCCCAGAGGGTCGGCACGGTCTCCAAGAAGAACGGGGTGTCGCTCAGCCGTCCGTTTTCGGACCGGTGTTGGATTCCGTGCGCAAACCCGACCGCGCTGCCTTTGCTGTACCAGCTGTTGAACAGGGGCAGGCTCGCCAGGATCGATTCGAAGTCGATCAGGGGACTACCGCCCATCGCGATCCCGCCGATGTCCAAGAGCGGATCGGCGTGCTCATCGATGGGCACGCCGACCGCAGTCGTGAGGATCAGCCCGATGAGTTCGCTGTCCGGATTGTTCCAGAAGTCGAACTGGTGCCCATGGCAGACGAACATCGTCGTGGTCTCGGTGTACCCCTTCGCGGTCAGCCCGAGGTGGCCCTCGATGAGCACCTGTGCGATCGCCTGCCCCGTCGCAGCAGCGGTCTGGTTGTTCCCACTCGTCAGGTCCGACACACCGTCGAAGATGAGATCCAAGGCGGTGTGCTCTTGCATCGACTTGACTCCGGGGATCACGCAGCCGTCGTACACCACGAACGGCTTCTGCGTGGTGTGACCCATCGCCTTCTGCAACGCGTCGAAGACGCCGTTCGCAGGGTCGTACGGCTTGATGAATGAGTCGTGGTTGCCCTGCACTCGGACGTAGCGATCTTGTGCGTGCATCGACGCGAGCTGGGCGTAGACATCGTGGTGGGTCTGGATCGCTTCCTTGAGCTTCTTCTGCGGGTCGGGCTTGCCCGAGGTCGGGGGATACTTGCGACCGACGGCCCAGAGCTCTTCGCAGTCTCCACCCTCGATGACGGTGTAGCCGTGGTGGTCGGCGTAGTTGAGCACCTTGAGGTAGAGGTTCTTGTTGGCCGTGAAGTGGTCGACCGAACCGATCTGGAAGTCGCCCATGTCGTCGGCGTCGGTGTCGCGGTGGATGTCGCTCAGGATCACGTACTTGTGGTCCACCGATGGCGGCTCCAGCTGCTTGATGTTCCACGTCTCGGGGGGTTCGTCGTCGCCGCCGGTGGTCGGCAGTTCGATGACCGTGTTGGCCCCGTCGCTGGTCTGCTCCGCGCGCAAGAGCCCCCACAGCCGGTTGGCGCTGCGCACCAACCCCTCCGGCAGCGCATGGGTGAGGAAGTAGATGCCGAACAGCGGGTTCTTGCTGACCTCCTGGAGGATCCCTAGCTTGGCGTCCCGGTCGTCGAGGAACCCGGCGGTGGTGCCGATCAGGTTCTTCCACTCCGCCAACGTGGCGTCGTCGACGACGATGTCGGCAGCTCCGTCGACCGCGATCTTCCAATACTCCAGCAACTCTTTGAGCGCCACAGTTGAGGGCTCTGTGCCATCGGACCCGTTGGGGTTCAGCGCCCCGACCATGTGGTCCACGGCTGCAAGAACTGGATCTGCCACCGGACTCAACCCCCCATTGCATTCTTGCGCTGGAACTTACCCTCAGAGGTGCACCCTAGTTGGAGATCCTCGGCGGTGCGGGTGGAAGTAGGTTGGGCTCAAACCGGCTCTTCTCAACCGAGTGGGGAGTGGTAGAGAAGGCGAAACACGATCTGCCAGGATGGCGGCATCGGCCCTGGTCAGCACCCACGCGCGACTTTCCGGGCGGCAGAGGTCGACGTCGACGCCTCGTTCGGCGAGGAGTTCCTCCACATCTCGGTATGAGAGTCCGTAGCGGAGGTACCAGCACACGGCCAGCAAGATCACCCCGGGAGGAAACCGGTAGCCGGCAAACGAAGCGGACTCGGCGGGGGAGTGGTGGTTCACCCGATCACCCTCGCTGGTGGGACCCCGATCCGTCAACGCAACAGTGCCGGCCAGGGCACGCGGATGAGTTTGAGGCACCCTCAGGGTGGCCACCGCTGGAGAGCGCGTGGCCGGTGGGTGTTGTGGCGGGCTTTGTAGTC
>JAAELB010000096.1 GCA_024227155.1 Desulfobulbaceae bacterium | reverse complement strand
TGCATATCGAGGGTGGTTATTACCATGTCATGGACCGAGGATTAGAGCGGCGCAATATATTTGAACAGAAGCAGGATAAAAATGATTTCCTGACTCGACTTGAAAACGGGCTAAAACGGGCTGATATCCAGTGTCTGGCATGGGCGATAATGTCAAATTGTATATTTTCTCTGTCGCCAGGAATAACTCTTCCCCCTTCATATTTCCTTTGAGTTTCCCAACCTCGGTGTTTGTCGCTTTCATCTTTGTGCTTATGGGCATCTCCAAAGCTTCTGCCTTCTTTCGAAGGGGCTGTAACAACAGCAATAATGTCAGACTCAACAGGAGTATAGAAAACCCTAAAGATGAGAAGAGCCAGACATAAAATTCCAGCATTGATTGCATCAGCCACACAACCGGGCCAAGAATAATTTCGAGCACCTGGGTCATATTCATATCTATCTCGGACTCAGGAAGAAAATTTCTCTTTTTCCACCTTTTAACAACTCACGATCCTCAATCGTAAAGAACTGATTAGCTTCAGAAATAAATTGTTCGAGATTGTAGTCAGCATATTGCTCCTTTTTGTTAGTGAGTAATTTCACAACCATTTCATCCTCACGACTAACGAACTCAAGAACAACGTCTGCCTTCAGCGAGCTTAGCCATCTAAGAAACAGGAGATTCGGAATATTTGAGGAAAAGCGTATGTGATGTATCATTGCAAGACAAAGCACCAGGTCAGGCTTCTTTCGTCTATCGAATGCCTGCCGCTCATTTCCATCCCACCCTTGTCCAGGCGAGAGGTTCGCCAAATCCATTACCAACGGCAAAATGTTTGAGTTCCCGTTCTTTCTCTTCTCCAGATATAACTGCTCGACAGCATCATGATCACCATCGATCGAAACCACACGATTACAATGCTGGCTGCATATTCGGGAGAAAATGCCAGTGTTGCAGCCGATATCCCAAATTATATCTCGACTCTTTCGGGCAACCTGTTTTTCAACAAATGCTTTCTTGGTATCAAAATCAATCTTTTTATAGGAGTGCGTTTTGTCGTATTGAGACCAGTCAGTGTGTTCAATATCGGTTGTAAGTCTTTTAACAAGCCTGGATATACTCTGAACTAGCCCAATCACCATTGCTTTAGTTTGCTTGCGGCCAATTCTTTGCTGTGCCGGCGCGTTATCCCGCTCTCTTTTAGCTATGGAATTCTCAACACCAGCAGGAAAGGAAATATGGCTCAAAACTCCTTTCTTCAAGCGGTTTAGCCCGTTGAAAAATTTGATCGCCTCAGTCGGTGGTATACCATCTAAATAGGAGCGCATGATCGGCAAATGATCGAGCCCCAGATGTGCCCGCAACATTAGCGGCGTAAGGAACATACTACAAAACTGTCGATAACCTACCCAGGGATCACCCTCAAACCAGGGTTCAAATGAAGAAATATCAATGAAAATTGGACGAGAACCAACAAACTGGACATTAAAAGGGGTAGCATCTTTAAGTGTCCAGCCATTTTCCAGCGCCTGCTCGATGATATGCAGTTGCAGCAATGCTGCGTCCTTAAGCATGGAGAATGTCCATTCATAAGGATACGAGATAAAAGGTATGGCTTCGTGTTCTAATACTCCTCCCCATCCATCTGACAAAATAGGAACCGCATCGGAATCATCTAACGGTAGTATTGATGTCGATACTACATACTTTTCATCAACAAACTGTTTATAGAATTTTTCTTCAAGGAGGCGCTTGAAAGTAGCTAAAGTGCAATTACTAACCCCGCGTAATATGCGTGGTTTACTGTTGGATGTTTTCGGCGGAAACTCATAAACTTGATTTTGCGGATCACGAAAGGAACCAGGGTTTGCTGCATACTCAGCCGCCATTTCTGTCTTCACTTTCCTTATCGGCTTCGGGATCAACTTCAGACTCGCTACCCATTATATATCGCTTCAGCTTGTAAAAATATTTTCGAAATGTGTAGCCGACAGTTGCAATGAGGCCAAGGACTGTTGTCACGATTACGCTTCCAGAACCAGGGTCTACATATGCGTATGCAGTCGATGGAACAAACAGGTACGAAACAGCAAAGGCTTGAACCGTAACTAACAATACGGATGAATTTTTCAGCGACATATTGTAACCTCATATATAACTAATTAGTTTCATCGAATCCAAACATTATGAATTTAAATTCAACCTGATGGCGAGAACACCGCGAGCAATTTTAACATAGCCTTGATGAGCAGTTTGAGAGCTTCGATGATATTTCAGCGCCAGAAACGAAAATCAACTTCACTAATCAAATGAAGTTACTCCGTAGATTCCAAAGACGAAATAGCGGCCAGAGGTCTGCGGAACTATGCAATTTCAATATCTTGCAGGACTGGAGAATCAAACCAAAGGGCCCTGAATGTGGCCCAATTATTTTTCCGACAAAGCCTGATTGATCAGAGGCAGAATAGCAGGCACAGTGCACTCAATCTAGGCACATTCCACCTATGGAACATGTCCGGGAAAGCTGTTGCGTAGAAGAATTTAAACTTACTTTCAGGAAAAAATATTGAAATTAACAAAATCAAATGCGGGGGCGTTTGCCTTACCATTTTTGATCATTATCCCTCCAATGTTAGAGAGAGTAAGGGGGTTGCACTCTCCCGAACTCACCACGTATGTTGTATCTATAGCAGCTTTGTTTGCTTTACCTTTTGCGGTATGTATAGCGATGCTTAGTCGCCAACAAAGTGAAACCAGTTGGCCCACTCGGTTCTGGTATTCTGTTTTGATCGCTTTATGCGTTTTTATGTTTCTAGACATAGGTTTTGGTGGAATGAATGTTGCTGGACAACTGTTTCCACTTGTCTACAAGGTTTCGTTGTTCCAGCGAGTCGCAATTCATTTTACGTTAGCTTTGGCGATGATTGGAGTTTTAAGTTTACTTGCCTGGAAATTGCACAAGGACATACAAAACCTCCTGCTGATATTATTTGGAACTATATTTACCGCATCGCTATTCATAACAGACCATGAGCCGTTCGATAACTGGGCAAAAGACAGGCCTGCTAAAGATGGGATTTCTAGTTCTGCTCCAACAGAGATTTATATAGTTTTGGATGCTATGCTCGGACCAGGCGGAATAGATCGGACAATACCGGGTGGGCAGGAATTTTATAATCAAGTTAAAGAGTTTCACGAAAGGCATGGCTTCGCTCTCTACCAAAATGCCTTTAGCCGGCAACTCTACACGTTCTCGTCGCTACCGCCTGCTTTAAATTTTGATTTTGTTGGTCAATCCCCTGATGAATATGTCACCGTGTCTAATGGCTCAACATTTGTTAGCTCCAATAGGCTTTTTGAAGACATCATACAAAATGACCGGGAACTGGTCGTTTATCAAACTCCATTCATTAATTTTTGTAAAAACGAATCTATAAACCGCTGTAAAACGCTTGGGATTTACAATCCCTTTAACGGGTACACACCTCAAAGTGTCACGGAAAATAAGTCATTCGCCACCTTGATTGGATTGAAAACAATAGCCCGAGAAACGCTTACATTGACTTATATACGGCTTTTTCTGAAAAACGCTTTTCCCCGGAAACTGTCACAAAAACTCTTTGGTATCGGCTCGTTACCTGAAGTCGACCACTACAGCGTCCTTAGTTTTGAGCATTGGTTTTCTGAGTTCTCAAAAGATATTCTTAGCAGTGGCGGGCAATCGAATTATTTCGCGCATTTTATGGTTCCTCACGATCCCTTTGTACTGGACGAGTCCTGCCAACCAAAACCAACAGCCGAAGGGGGTATGTTCATTACAAAAACCGAGGGGATACAGGGATTAGAATTTGAAGAAAGAAGACAATTTCTTTACCAGGCATATTTCGCTCAAGCGAGTTGTGTTTATAAAAAACTGGATGAGTTGTTCTCCAGATTGGCAGAAGACGAAACATTCGACGATGTGAGGGTTGTTCTTTTTGGAGATCACGGCTCAAGGATTTCTGCCCATGAATTGGTCAGATACCTGGGTGACCGCGACCTAAGGGATAATTACTCAACCCTTTTCAGTGTTTGGCAAAGAGGGAAAGCCTTTGAACTAATTGAAGAACAGATCTCGATTCAGCAACTCCTTACAAAAAGGGACTCAAGTTTTCAAATCAATCCGTCAGAAAAAATAGTAAAGACAGTTATTGCTCCACAACAGAATTCAGGGCGTCCAAGAATAAATGTGGAAATCTTAATGGCTGATTAGCCCTGGTTTCGAGAGAGGAAGAAGGGCACAACGAAGAAGGGGACACCGATGCCTTAATGCCTTAACCCTTTCCAGTTGCACAAATTGAAAAAATTGCTAAACTAAAAGGAGGATATATACAGGGAAAGGGACTAGGGAGGAGGGAAACAATGCCAAGATCAGGAAGATTGCAT
>JAAELB010000095.1 GCA_024227155.1 Desulfobulbaceae bacterium | reverse complement strand
ACAATGTAGGCAACAAAAGTGAGAATAATTCCAAGAACAATCCCATCGAGTAGTGTTACAGAAGGTTTCCTGGATTGCATAAAGAGGTTGATGGGAAAATAATATTTGTTGGTGGATTGGTAAAAACTTCATTGTATAGGTTTTGCGTCATCCCCGAGGAAGTAATCGGCAGATAAGCGTAGACTTCGATCCAGATAGTAGCGAACTTCCTGGATGCCCGATAACAGCACTCGGGCATGACGGATGAATCCAAATCACCACTTTAAGGTTTGCACCGCATTAGATCGAAGTGCTCCTTCTAAGTAATAAACTTTCTGGATTCCCGCTAAAAGCATGCGAGAATGACGGTGCCTGCAAGTGCGAAAGAACCGTCATCCCCGAGTGTATTTATCGGGGATCCATGTTACTTTTCAAATAGAGGCCGGGGCCCAGGTTGTACTGCTGAATATTACTTATTCAACCTGGCTTAACCAATCCTTAGTCCCAAACCAATACCCATGTCTTTCGTCCAACCATCCCTCAAGCATGGCGATGGTAATCCAGCTGTTAAAGTAAGCAAGGGTGTCAGGGTCACCTTTTCTTAGAGCAAAACCTATGGGTTCCTTAGTGAAAGTACCCTGGATCGGCATAAAGAGCGTATCACTATAGTCAACTGCTTCATACGCGGGCCTGGGCGCATTGCCAATAACCGCATGAACCTTTCCATTGCGCAGCTCCTGGTAGGCCTGGGGTTCGGTATCAAACATTCTGAGCTTGGCCTTAGGTAAAACTTTTTTTGCGGTAGCTGCTGCTGTAGTTCCTAATTTTACGGCTATTTCTACACCGGGTTTGTTAAATGCCTCAAGAGAGTCAAAGCCCGCGGCCTTTTCTTTATGGGCTACAATGGACTGCCCTGAAAATTCATAAGGATTTGAAAAATTAACCTGTAAGGCTCTTTTTGCGGTTATACCCATACCGCCAATGATCACGTCAAATTTTCCGGTCATAAGTGCCGGAATTATCCCGGACCATGCGGTAGGTATAAACTCCACCTTGACCCCCATGTCCTCTGCGAGCCTGGTTGCAACATCAATCTCAAAGCCAATTAACTTACCAGTTTTATCTTTCATGGCCCATGGCTGGAAGATATCCATGCCCACTTTGAGCACGCCTCTTTTCTTGATTGTTTCCAGGGTGCTGGAGCTACTGATATCTTTCTGGATCGATCCAGCGTAGCTTACGCCTGCGAGACACAGTACCAGTAAAATGATGGAAAACAGCTGAAGGGTCTTACCATGTAAATTCATGTTGATCTCCTTTATGATGTGTGCTTGGTGAGCGTAATGGAAATATTTATTGTTACGGTAATTTAAGACGTTTTTCCATAAAGCCAACAACTACAGATAAAAATAATGTAATTGATAGGTATATTGCTGCAACGGCAAACCATATCTCAAATGTGAGGTAGGTTTCTGCAATAAGCGACTGAGCCTGCATGGTTAGATCGTAAATGGCAATTGTGCTCACCAGGGCAGAGTCCTTAACCAGTGAAATCGCCTGGCTGGTGAGGGGGGGGAGTACTGTTCGTATTGCCTGGGGAATAACAATATGTCTATAGGTTCTATAGGTTGAAAGGCCGAGGCTATTGGCAGCTTCAACCTGACCTCGTGCCACTGACTGGATACCTGATCTGAATATTTCAGAAGTGTACGCCCCTTCAAAGAGGCTAAGGGCAAGAATGGCGGAGGGAAGTCGATCTAAACCAAGAGTTGGGCCAAGGACAAAATAGATGAAAAATATCTGAATCAGAAGCGGAGTGTTTCTACTGATTTCAAGGTAAATAGTTGCAAGCCACCTGGCAACAAAGGAATCGGAGAGTCTGAAAAGTGCGGTTGTCAGGCCAATAATGAATGCAAATATGAGGCTGATCCCGGATATCTTCAAGGTGATGAGAAGTCCTTCTAGAAGAGGACCTATGACAATGCCGTTTTCAGTTGTTGAATAGATATATTTGGGGATTTGGTACCACTGCCAGTTGTAGCCAATGTTGGCAGCACTCTCCACTGCCAAGTATCCAAGGATACCAATAAGAATACAAAATTGTGCTATATCAAAAAGAGGGCTGCGAAAAAAAGAGGCAACGCTCCTTTTAACCGATGCTGGCGGGCATGAATCATCCATTTATATAGTTTTAGCTGTAGGTTTATCGTCCCTTTTACGAGTCAGTTGTTCTCTGGCCATCTCAGAGATAGTTCTAAAATCAATTTTCCCGCTACCCATTTTGGGCAGAGTTTCCCACACAACAAAAGTTTTCGGTAGAGCAATGGGTGGAAGGTACTTGGTCATCTTTTTTAACACCACTTTCTCGTCAAGCGGAGTGGTTGTAACCGCGATGATTCGTGCACCCTTTTTGGCGTCTGGAATTTCAACAACACAGCAGTGGGAATCTTCTGGTAAAAATTTCTCCAAAATGCCTTCTATTTTAACTAAAGAGACCATTTCTCCGCCAATTTTGACGAATCTTTTGAGGCGGCCCACATGCCAGAGGTAGCCATCTTCGTCCAGGTTACCCATATCGCCCGTGTCATACCACCCATTGCGGATATGAAGAGAGGTCTGTTCGAAGTCGTTGAAATATCCCTTCATAACACTGTCACCCTTTACCAGGATACGGCCATCTTCACCTGGACCACATTCCTTACCTGTTTCATAGTTTTCAATTCGAATTTTAAGACCGGGGATAGGTTTGCCAACGCTTCCGGGACGGTTGTATTTAGGCGTGTTTGTTGAGATTACCGGAGAGCATTCTGTGGCGCCGTAGCCCTCGTAGACTGTGATGTTGTGCTTTGTTTTAAAGCCTTCACGGAGAGCTTCCGGGCATTTGTCAGCCCCGGTCAAGGCAATCCGAAGGGTTGTGAAATCACCCTCTACTGATTTTCGCAGGTAGCCCCAGAAAAATGAAGGGGTACCAACCAAAAATGTTGCCTGTTGCTCCCTCACGATGGTGCACACCTTTTTGTAATCAAGAGGATTGGCATAGGTGAGCATGGTCATTCCGTGATAAATAGGCAGCCATAAGTCAACTGTCAGGCCAAAAACGTGGAAATAGGGCAGGGTGCACATAAAAATATCTTCACTGCGAAAGTTAAAGACCGGTGTGACAGAAGTGATATTTGCCAAAATATTCTTATGTGTGAGCTGGACCGCTTTAGGGTCTTTCTCACTTCCGCTGGTAAAAAGAATGACGGCGGTATCTTCTTCGTCTCCAGAGTGGACGAGTTTTTTAATAATGGATCCAGGCAATGCAGCAGTAACTGCAGCCTGCAATTTAAGCCCGGTGGTGACGGATTCCATAAGGTCTTCTATGTAGATCATTCCATCAACAAAAGGACACTCGATTTTTTCCAGAAGCGCCTTGGAGGTTATAATAGTTTTGAAGTCACATTTTTGCTGGGCATACTTGGCGTTGTGCTCAGCCCCTGTAGAATAATTGATCATCACCGGCGTGCGGCCACTCATTAATACCGCGATTTTGGAGAGGATGCAGCCGGCGGATGTGGGAATCATGATGCCGATAAAACCGGAGTCCATCTTTTTGACAAATCGGGTAAGAATCAGGCAGGCGATAAGAGCCCGTGAATAGGTAAGCTCCCTGTTGGTCGAAAAGTCGTGAATAGCCTTCTTTTTGCTAAATTTCTTGGCAATATCGATAAACTGTTGATGAAGAAGCACTATCACCTCCAAATTGATGAAAAAATCTCAGAACCTATGGTTGATAGTTTTGACCTACCATTTTTTGTCGAAGTTGGCAACAATGCCCGAGTTAATTCAATAATTGCGTAAACCCACCGTCATTCCCGCGTACGTCTGGATTCCCGCTAAAAACATGCGGGAATGACAGCAACTGTGCCCGCCTTCGTCATACCCGAGGTGGTTATCGGCAGATAAGCGTAGACTTCGATCCAGAAAATACGATCTGTTATTGAGCATGAATTCCCTGGCGGGTTTGCATGAATACGATGTTCCATTGTTGACAAGACCCTAATTTTTCAACTCCAACTCAGAAATATCAGTGATCGACTTAGGCAACTCCTTTTTCACCTGAACTCCCAATTCTTTTAACTGTTCCGCCTGGGATATCAAATTTCCTCTACCTTGGGTGAGCTTGAGCAGAGCTCCATCATAACTACCATGGCAGGTGGCGAGCTGTTTACCAATTTTTTCCATATCTTCAATGAAGCCACGAAACTTGTCGTACATAATTCCTGCGCGTCTGGCAATTTCGGCGGAATTTTTGCTCTGATGTTCGAACTTCCAGATGTTTTGGACGGTTTTGAGGGTTGCAAGGAGGGTGGTT